>JAITJK010000019.1 GCA_031278935.1 Spirochaetaceae bacterium
CAGGTTCTCCAGGGTCTTCCGGCTTTCCTCAAGGAGCCTTCGGAGCTCTGTCGCCCCTTCAGCCTTGAGTTCCGCCTCCCGTTGCCGCAACCTCAGTTCCCGGAGCTCCAGGGCGCGCCGTTCCGCCTCAAGACGCTGTCCCTCCGCCTCGGCCTGAATAAGGGCGCGATTGAGTTCCTGGTGCTTGCGTTCAAGCCCCTGGATCAGGGCAGATACATCGGCTCGATCCGCCTGGAGGTAGGACCTCGCCCGGTCAATTACCGCCTGGGGTATTCCGTTTCGTGCAGCTATCTCCAAAGCCCGGCTTTCTCCACTCGCCCCCATGAGAATCCGGTAGGTGGGAGACCAGGTCGTCACATCGAATTCCACCGAGGCGTTTTCCGCCGCTTCTTGGGTATACCCATAATACTTCAGGGCGCCCTGGTGGGTGGTGGCCATGACCCGGACCTGGTTTTCCCCCAGGCGATCCAGGATGGCCTGGGCCAGGGCGCTCCCTTCTTGGCCATCCGTACCCGTACCTGGCTCGTCTAAAAGCACCAAGGACTGTTCTGTGGCCCGCGCTATGATAGCCGCGATAGCACTCATGTGGGCGGAGAACGTGGAAAGAGAGGCCTTCAAAGACTGCTCGTCCCCAATATCGGCGTACACTCCGTCGCAAAAAGGGAGTCGCGTTCCCGGCGCGGTGGGTAGAGCAAGGCCGAACTGGTTCATCAGCGCCAAGAGTCCCAGGGTTTTCAAAGTTACGGTTTTTCCCCCGGTATTCGGCCCCGTAAGGATTACCGTTTTGGTATGCTCCGGCAGGCTAAGGTCAATGGGCACAGCCCGCTCCCCCAGAAGGGGATGCCGGGCCTGCTTGAGGACGATACATCGCTCGTCCTCCTCGGCAAAACACCCTTGAGTTTCCACCGAGTACCGGGCCCGGGCGCGGATGGTTTCCAGCCGGATGATCCCCAGGTGAAATTCCTCCAGGGTCTCCCGGTGTGCGGCTATACGGATCGCCAATTCCCGCAGGATTCGACGAATCTCCCCTTCGAGCCGTTGGCTCTCCATAAGCAACTCGTTGTTCTTTTCCACCACCTCGGCGGGTTCGACGAACACCGTCTGTCCGGTAGCGGAAAGTTCATGTACGATCCCCTTGATGCGGCCTCGGAAATTGGTCTTCACCGCCAGCACCGTGCGGCCGTCCCGCTGCACCGGGACCGGTGACTGGAGCATATACCGGGTGTCCTCATTTTGGGTATATCGGCTCATCAGGGCTTCCCGCTCCCCAGTGAGGGTGCGGATTCGCGCGCGTATGTCTCGTAAGGCCGGGAGATCTCGGAGCTTTCCCGTCTTATCCAGCACCCGAAAGACCTCCCGGGCAAGAGCCGTCGCGTCCGGCAGCGCCGCTACTAGGCCGCGAAGAAGCTGTGGTCCCGCTTGCTGGGCCGCCGCGTCCTTCGCCTCTCCGCCCAAAAGCCATTGTCTTAGGGCCTCCCCTCGGTCGATGAAGACCCCCAGGGCATAGGCCTCCTCCTGGGCGAGGCCGACTCCTTCGACGCTCAGTTTGGGGAGCACCGGGCTTATATCCGGCAAGGGAGTACGCGGCTCCTCCGCTCCTACGGTCATCCGCTCCCCTAGAGCCACCACGAGGGCCTTGAGCGTTCTCACCTCCTCAGGGTCCCACCCGGGGCTTTCCCTCAGAATCTGGCGGGTCGCTTCCTCATTTAAGGCGCTCTGGGCTACTTGTTGGCGAATAGCATCAAATTCCAGCAGTGTTAGGGTTTTTTCACGCATAATACGGTAAAAAGCGGCCTCCTTAGTTCTTAATTTTATCGTAAGTTCGCCGGGAAGCCAATGATGCTCCTGCGTACAATGCCGTCATTACGAGCGCGTCGAAGCAATTCTGTGTAGGAACTGCTCGGCTAGATTGCTTCGTTGTTCAGCGCCTGGCAGTGGCGGGCAATCCGCTTCGTCCGCCCCCGGCGATGACGACCCCTTCCAGGGGGAAAAGGATGGGGAACCGTTATAGACCGCGTACTCAAAGTCCAAGACCGCTCAGTGCAGGAACCCCAGGTATAGGCGGTCCTTAAACTTGGCTACGTTTCTCAGTTCCCGTAGACGGAAAGCAGTAATCACGTCGAGGGTGTTACTGGTTTCTTTTTGGGGGGTTGGGGGGATGATAGTAGCATCGGTAAGAGCTATCTGGGTTGGAACTCGGAGAACCTGAAGTAATCGAGCCGTCGGGGGGGGGCAAAGGAGGCCCGGCGGGGCGGCAGAGATGATGGTGCTTTTTGTTACCTTGCAGCCGGAGGTGAGCTGGAGTGGGGCTATTCTGAAGGCCGAAAAGAGCGTTTTACGGCCTATTTGACGATGCCGTACTTTTCTCTGAGTTTGAGTAGTGCAGCAGTTTTAGCAGCTCGTTTGCGAAACCCGTAGGCGATAAAAATGACGGCTTGCCTAGTGCTTCAGTATAAATCCGATATTTCCCATGAAAAACCCGCCGATTAAAAATAATTTATAGACAAAACTGACAATTACGGTAAATATATAGCGAATGATGATATCTGAAATACTTATCCTCCTTCAACCTCCTTACTTATGTAATGAATTTTTTGGATCAAGGTAATTTGGCCCCTGCTTTGGCTCCAGCAATACCTCCTATACCAGCCACAGCTACAACCCGTACGCCATTATTTGTACCCTTGTGCTGAATCTTACCAACAGTATCACCAATACCGCAATGACCTTCTTCATCAGGTCCTCCTTAAAAGATATTAAAGAAAATTTTTTCAAATTTTCGAAAAATTCGTGCCCCCACGGCCAAGGCTCCGGAACTGCCTATACGAAACAGACCTTAATCGTCAAAATCGGAGGTATTCATGCCGTTACCTTTTCACCTCTCTGATTAAATAGGCGTTGCGGATTACAAGTCCGGAATGTTCCCGAACCCATGCCTTAGCCTCGTCCGTAAACTCTTCTTTGACCGTTACCCACATCCGGGGACAGTTGGGGTTCTTTTTAAGCCGGACCTTGGAAGTGGGGACTATAAACCGGACGGTGATTTTGTTTGCCAGTTCCGGGTGCCAGAGTTATACTTGTGTGTATGTATATGATGGATCAACTCTACGAAGCTGTGGCCTGTCGGGGACCGGTCTGTGTGGGGCTGGATACGGCAGCGGAGTATATTCCCCCCAAAGAACGGCGGGACGTTTCTCCCGCAGAAGCCGTGCTGGCCTATAACCGGGTCCTTGTGGACCATACCAAGGATATCGCGGCTTGCTATAAGGTCCAGATCGCCTATTATGAGGCCCTGGGCCGCTCAGGCCTTACCGCCTACGCCCAAACCTTGCGGTATATCCGGGAACAGGGGAGTCTCGTTATCGGGGACGTCAAACGCGGCGATATAGCGGACACCGCCGCCCAATACGCCCGGGCCCATTTTGAGGGCGACTTTGCGGTGGATTTCGTTACCCTCTCCCCCTACATGGGGATGGATTCCCTGGAACCCTGGCTTGTGTATGCGGACCGTACCGGGAAGGGAGCCTTTGTACTCCTGCGAACCTCTAATCCGGGAATGCGGGATTTTGAATACCAGGAACTGAAAATCGGAGGCCGCCTCTACGAAGCCGTGGGGGAGCGCCTCGCCTTGGCCATGACCCAGCGCAGCGGAGTCCATGGCTACGGGGCTTTCGGGGCCGTGGTGGGGTGTACCGACCCGGCGGAAGCTTCGGCTATCCGGGAGCGATGGGACCGCCTGTTTTTCCTCATCCCCGGGTACGGCGCTCAAGGAGGAACGGCCCAGGACGCGGCTCTCCTCTTCCGCAAAGCCAACGGCGGGGTGGTAAACGCTTCCCGCTCCATTCTTAAAGCCTGGACTCGTATCCCCGGCCTGGACCCCCAGGGTGTGGATAAGGTCGCCGCAGCTCAAGCCGCCCGGGATACGGTCATCCAGATGCGAGATGCCCTGTGCGCCGCTCTACAAGATCGGGAACCGGCGGAAGTTTCCTGATGAGCCGGTGTCCTGGGCCGCTCAAACAGACCCTGCCCTGTACCGTTACCGGCTGTAGGGCCCTGACGGAGGAGATTTTTTCCCTCGCCTGTACGTGGCAAGGCCCCCCGCCTCGAGCCGGGCAGTTTTTTCTGTTGAAACCTCAGCGCTCCTCAGTGTTTTTGGGGCGGCCTTTAAGCGTCGCCCACTACACCCCCCCCTCAGACCAGAGCGGCCTGGGCCAGTTGACCTTCTCCCTGGCTGCCCGGGGTGAGGGCACCTGGGAACTGGCCGGGCTCAAGTCGGGGGACCTCCTGGAGTTGACTGGTCCCTTGGGCAGATCCTGGAGTGCTGTGGCTCCGGAGCCCCTTGAGGGCCCGGTTGCCTTGGTAGGCGGGGGTATCGGTGTCGTACCTTGCGTGGCCTTGGCTGCGGAACTTCCGCCGGGAACCTTCGACTTTTATGGAGGTTTCAAGTCTCGGCCTTTTGGCCTTGAAACTCTTCCACCCAAGGCTTGCATTATCGCCACCGAAGATGGTAGCCAGGGTCGGCGTGGCCGGATTCTGGACTTCTTGGAACCAGCGCGATACTGTCGGGTATACGCCTGTGGGCCAGAACCGCTGCTCAAAGCCCTGGCCCAGCGCTGCGCCGCCCAAAAGGTACCCTGTTTCATCAGCATGGAGCGACCCATGGCCTGCGGTGTGGGGGCCTGTTTAGGCTGTACGGTCCAAACCACCGGGGGAAACCGGCGTTGCTGTGTGGACGGCCCGGTGTTCCGCGCCGAGGAGGTGCTTTTTTATGCCTAAGACGGACGAGCAGGCTCCGGATCTGTCGGTGTGTATCGCCGGGGTCCACTTCAGGAACCCGGTTATTGCCGCATCGGGAACCTTCGGGTATGGCCGGGAATATGAGGGCCTTTTGGATATTGCCTGCCTGGGAGGGATCTGTACTAAGGGCCTTACCCTGCACCCCCGCCCGGGCAATACCGGCCCCCGGCTCTACGAGACTCCTTCGGGGCTCTTAAACTCCATCGGCCTTGAGAATCCGGGGATTCCCGCGTTCATTGAGCAGGAACTCCCGGCGCTTCGGGCCTTGGGGCCTGTGGTGATCGCCAATCTTTCGGGTTCAAGCCTTGAGGAATATCAAGAAGGGGCGCGGCTCCTTTCCCAAGCGCCGGTAGATCTGATCGAGATCAATATTTCCTGTCCCAATGTGCGCTCCGGGGGTATGGCTTTCGGCCTTGATCCGGGGCTTGCGTCTTCCGTGGTCCGGGCCGTGCGGAAGGTCCTGGATAAGCCCCTCATGGTAAAGCTCTCGCCCAATGCCCCGGACCTTCCCGCAGTGGCCTGTTCTTGTGCCGAAGCGGGGGCTGACGCCCTGTCTTTGGTCAATACGTTTCAGGGCATGGCCATTGATATTTACCGCCGGAAACCGGTGTTTCACCATATCAAGGCGGGTCTTTCAGGACCTGGGATCCGGCCCTTGGCCCTTCGCATGGTGTGGGACCTCTGGGAAACCGTACCCCTTCCCCTAGTGGGCTTAGGGGGCATTGCCTGTCCTGAGGACGCCCTGGAGTTTCTGCTTGCCGGGGCAGTGGCAGTGCAGATTGGGTCCGCCACCTTCGCTCATCCGCCGCTTATGCCGGAAATCATCCGAGGAATTGAGCGCTATATGCGGCGCTTCGGTATATCCCGGCTCGCGGACTTGTCGATCCGAGAACCCCCGGGGCAAGACCGGTAATTTTTTGCCTGGACCTTCTTGACAAAGGGCGTGTTTTTCAGCTATATTCATCAATAGCGTTATGCGAAGCCTCAAGGCGCTCTCTAACGCGGCTTGAGGGGTTTTATGGTGGATGTAGCTCAGTGGTAGAGTTCCAGATTGTGGATCTGGCTGTCGCGGGTTCAAACCCCGTCATCCACCCGTGTATGGAGGCGGTCTTATTGCTTAAATGAGGTGCCAATGGTGCGTGAATTTGTCATAATGGCCACTCGATCCATGAAAGACTATGCGGCTCGAGTGGTTAGGCAGGTGACAAAGTTTCCGGACTTCGCAACCCTAGAAGGGTGTGATGCCGTGAAGGCCCTGCAAACCAACCGGTTCGCCGACGGGGAGATGGAGGTGGTGATTGATACCTCCATACGGGGTAAAGATGTGGTGCTCTTTACCAGTTGCGCCCATAATGAGGCGAATATCCCGGTGGAAGCGGCCAAGATCGAGGCCTATTTTGCGGTGGACGCTCTGAAACGTGGCCAGGCGTCCCGGATTATCCTTTTTGAACCCTTTGTATCCTGTTCCCGTTCGGATCGAACCTCCCGGCGTAGTTCTGTGGGTCTTTGGGTGCATTTCAAGACCCTGGTAAGCCTGGGGGCCCGGCATATCGTAACCTACCAGCTCCAATCGGACAAATCGAAATCCATCGTGGATCCCACCATGTGCCTGGTCGATGATATTCCCGCACTGACCTTACTCAAGCGTTACCTGTGTGATGTATATATTCGGGATAGTAAGACCCTGGAGCAAGAGGTGCGTCCGCACTGGGCCTTTTGTTCGGTGGACGCGGGAGGGGAAAAGTTGGCCCGGGATTTTGCCAATTCCTTTGGGGCTCCCTTGGTGGTGGCTCATAAACAGCGGGATTATTCCCGAATGAACACCATTGAATCCATCAATATTCTTTCTGCAGAGCCTATTGAAGGGAAGGTCTTATGGATTGTGGATGATATGGTGGATACCGCAGGATCCGTAAGTAGTCTCATCGGAGCTTTAGTGCCCTTAAAACCCGCAGAGATTAACATCATCGCGGTACACGCTATTTTCTCTCCCCCGGCTTCGCAGCGCTTGAGCCAGCTTGCCGAACAGGGTCTGTTACGCCGCATCATCGTAACCGATACGGTGTACTGTCCCTATTCAAGCCCGGAAAAGATTCCGGGCCTTGAGGTGGTTCCTTCGACGGAGCTATCCGCCCAAATCATCCGGGCTATCGTCAGCAACCGTCCTATGAGTAATCTCTTACAGCCCTTTAGTGCGGAAACATATCTACGTTCCCCCACCCTGTTTCATCACACAGAGCCCTGAAAGTCCAAGGGCGTGGGGAGCGGGGCGCATAAACAATGCTAGTTAAGAAAGGTTTATTATGACGAGATTTACACTGCCTCGGGATCTGTATCATGGCAAGGGGAGTCTGGAAGCGCTGAAAACCCTGAAGGGGAAAAAGGCGATGGTAGTAGTCGGCGGCGGAAGCATGAAACGCTACGGCTTTTTGGACAAGGTCCTAGGGTATTTGCAGTCAATGCAGCCCTGGATATTCCTGGGGGGATTAAAGACTACGAGAGAGGCATCATTGACGAAAAGGAATTCCTCGAAAAATTACCCAGAGTCGCAGAATATGCCGTAGGAGACGCCTGTACCGGTTCAAATCCTCGGAAGATTACACCTTCGGAAATGGAGCAATTACTGCGCTGTTGCTTCTATGATACCGAAGTGGATTTCTGAGCCCTGGTAGAAAAAGCGGGTCAAGACCATGAAAAAAGAGCCTTAAAAGCATTTTCTTGAATCTAGTAAGAGGGTAACCGGACCGTCATTAGTGGAGCGGACGGCCATGTGGGTCTGAAACACCCCGCTTGCACAGGTAAGCCCCGACTCCCGGAGCCGCCCCATAAGATATTCGTATAAATCCCTCGCGCGCCCCGGTTCTGCGGCCTCCGAATAGGAGGGCCGTCGGCCTTTGCGGGCGTCCCCTAAGAGGGTGAACTGGGACACTAAGAGGAGGCTTCCCCCCGCCTCCCGCACCGAATGGTTCATCTTTCCCTGGGTATCTTCAAAAACGCGGAGGCCCACAATCTTCTCGGCCAAATAACGGGCATCGACCTCCGTATCCCCCTGAGCCACCCCCAGGTATATAAGTAGCCCTAGGCCGATGTTTCCCTGGAGGACGCCTTCCACCGAAACCGACGCCTCCTTAACGCGCTGTACCACCGCTCTCATTTCTCCCCCCGCAAAAGCACCCCCGCTTGGTGAAGGCCCACCCCTTCAAGGAAAATGTCCTGCCCTTTCTCGGTGGTGCGCGGGAGGATCCGCCCTAACACTTCCAAAGGCCGTTCAGGATTCACGGAAACCGCGAAGTTAAAGGTTACCGGCACAATACCTTCCAAGGTGCTGCGCGTGTCGTAGCCGACGAGCAGATTAAAGGACGTGGCGTTCTGAAGAACTTCGAGATTCGTAGCCATACCCCGCCATATCACATGACAATCCCGGTATAACACCGGGTCCTCATACACCTCTCCATAGGTAAACCGGTCTTTTAGGGTGTCAAACCCTGGCGCTTCCATGTAGGATATGAGCAGTCGGGACTTGTTTTTAATGGTATCCGACGCGTTGGATTCGAGAATGCGGTTTAAGGCCACTTTAGCCGCCTCGTCCCGGTAGTTGTTGAACAGGTTCCGGGCCTTTTCGTAAGTGTCAAAGACCTGGTTCCGCGTCAAAATATAGCGGTAGCTGCCTCCGACCTGTACCGGCTCCTCTCGTTCCGTGGGTTCTAAGGCGCTGGACATAAGGCCCTCCCGTTCGGTTTTAGGAAAAAACGTACGGACCGGAATCCTTAGACCCTTCACTCGGAGGAAGACTCCCCCTCCTATAAGGAGGCCCACGAGTAGCCCCCCCAGGAGGATCACCAGCCCCCTCTTACTAGGGGGGGCGGGGGGGGGCGGGGGGAAGAGTTTTTTAATGCTCCCCGAGGCAATCCAGGCGGAAAGGTCTTCGGTTCCTGAGTATTTGCGGATTACTTTGAGGGCCCGGTGGGCGATTTTATTTCGCTCCTCTTGTTCTTGGACTTCCAGGTAGAAATCTACCGCCCGATCGGTCTCACCCCGGCGCAGGTACAGCACCGCCAGGCCCAACAACACTGCAGGTTCCCGCATTTTTATGTCCCGGGCAAGTTTAAAATAGGTGAAAGCCAAGTTAAAGACCCCAGTATGCAAATAGGCTAGGGCCAGCATATAGTAATAGATGAACATACCCCGGTACCGGTTTACCTCAGGCTCGAGGATTTTGATGGCTCTATCGTAATTTCTCCGCCGTAACAAACGGACTGCCTTGGTTAGGATAGGATCCAGCTTCATTGATTACCGTATATCCACCGGTGATTCCCCGGACGCGTACTCACGCTTACAGGCCTTTTAAGTGCCGGACAAACACCGCCTTATCCGGGGCCTTAAAAAAAGCGGATCCCGCCACTAAAATATCCGCCCCAGCCTCCCGGACAAGAGCCGCAGTAGACTCGTTAATCCCCCCGTCCACGGAGATGACATAGCCGTAACGCCGCTCTTCCCGGAGCCGGGCGAGTTTTTGTATCTTCTCAAGACAACCTGGGATGAGTTCTTGACCGCCGAATCCCGGATCCACGGTCATCACCAACACCAGGTCCGCGAAAGGAAGCAGTTCTTCTAGGGCGGATACGGGCGTCGAGGGAACCAGGCTGATTCCCGCCTTTTTTCCCCAGGAACGGATACGCATAAGCAGCCTATGGGAATGGACCAGAGCTTCCGCATGAAAGGTGATATAATCCGCCCCGGCCTTGGCAAAGGCTTCGGCGAGGTTTTCAGGTTCATAAGCCATGAGGTGTACGTCAAAAACCGCAGGGCTTTGAGGCCGCAAATCCGCCACCAACTTCGGGCCAAAAGTAAGATTGGGTACAAATTTGCCGTCCATCACATCCAAATGCACCCATTCCGCCCCGGCGGCCCCAATGGCCGCCACTGCCGAAGCGAAATGGGAAAAATCCGCAGACAATACTGACGGGGCAATACGGGGATGATTCATAATGGCTTTAATCATACTCGCAGAATCCCCCCGTGTAAAGCTAGGCCCTCCACGGAAGCGCACGGTTTCGCGCCTCCCCAGAGGGCCCTGCCTAGACCTGCCCCCCGCACCGCTCTGCGTCTCGGAGGGATTTTTAAGGAAGATTACTTGCTGCGGGGTTTTCTTCCCCGTTTTGCCGGAGTCGTGGCTTTCCCCGACGCAGCGGGTTTTGTCGCCGCCGCAGCGCTTCCCCGACGCGGCGTCCGGCTCGCAGCGGTAGAACGGGCTGGAGTTTCCGTAAGGGCTGCAGGATTCTTGGGAGGCCGACCCCGACCTCGTTTCACCGGAACTAAGGCCGCAGCGTTCCGCAAGACCGCCTGGGCGCCTGCCAACCGGGCCAAAGGCACCCGGTAGGGAGAGCAGGAAACGTAACTCAAGCCTGAACGGTAACAAAAATCAATGGTTGCCGCATCTCCGCCGTGTTCGCCGCAGATGCCGATCTTCAGGTGTTCGTTGATAGAGCGGCCTTTTTCCACAGCCCCGGTAATGAGCAGTCCTACACCGGCTTCGTCAATGGATTTGAAGGGATCCTCCGGGAGCAGTCCTTTTTCCAGATACGCCGGTAGGAAAGACGCCACATCGTCCCGGCTAAAGGCAAAGGTCATTTGGGTGAGATCGTTGGTGCCGAAGCTGAAGAAGTCCGCATAGGCTGCGATCTTATCCGTCCGGAGGGCCGCCCGGGGTACCTCGATCATGGTACCGATTTTCACCGGCACCTCCACTCCCGCTTGACGGAAGACCGCCTGGAGAATTTTCTCTATCCGGGGACGGAGCAGGACCAGTTCCTTTTCATCGCACACAATGGGGATCATAATCTCCGGGGAGAGGGGTATATCTTCGCGGATACAGTCCACCGCTGCCAGGGCAATGGCCTCCACCTGCATATCGTAGATTTCCGGGTAGCTTACAGCCAAACGACAGCCTCGGTGTCCCAGCATGGGATTGGCTTCCTTGAGCCGCTCAATTTTGGGCTCTAATTTTTTCACCGGTACCCCGAGGTAATCCGCAAGCTCCTTGATCTCTTCTTTCGTATGAGGCACGAATTCATGTAGTGGCGGGTCCAAAAGCCGGATCGTTACAGGACGGCCTTCCATGGCCTTGAATATCCCGAAAAAGTCCCGCTGCTGGAGGGGCAGAATCTGTCGCAGGGCGTCTTGCCGTTCTTGGGGGGTATCCGCTACAATCATAGAACGAAAATGGGTCAGCTTGTCCTTCTCAAAGAACATATGTTCTGTGCGGCAAAGCCCCACTCCCTGAGCGCCAAACTCAAAGGCCCGCTGGGCGTCCTCGCCCTGATCCGCATTGGTCCGGACCTCAAAGCCTTTGATTTTTCCCCTGACCGAGGCGGCGCGAATGTCGTCGCACCACTGCAAAAAGG
>JAITJK010000061.1 GCA_031278935.1 Spirochaetaceae bacterium
CCCTGGAAAAGGGCTTCAATTTTCTTACGGCCCTGGGGTCTCTCTCGCCCCTTACGGGGTTCTTGGGAACCGTGTCCGGGATGATAGGCGCCTTCAAATCCATTGCGGAAGCTACGGACGTGAACGCCCAGATTGTGGCCAACGGTATCTATGAAGCCCTGATTACCACGGTGTTCGGCCTGATTATCGCCCTCATCGCCATGGTGGCCCATTCCCTGTTTACCCATATCGTGGACACCTTTGCGGCGGAGGTGGAAAAAACCTGTTCAGACCTCCTCATAGACACCCGCGAAACCTGGGCTGGACATATAGCGACGGAGGGGTACCCGCAAGTTCCTGCCCGACGGTCCTTACCCGCTCCATCCCAGGGGGATATTCTTTCCCTGGAAGAGTATACCTAGGGGATTTTGCGGGCGGTGGATTCCCGGATAATCAGTTTATGGGGCAAAATCAGATCCCTTCCGGGTCTCCGGCTGCCGCTTATGAGCTTATGCAGGTTTAGGGCGGTCTGTTCCCCCAGTTCATCCAAAGGCTGGCGCACCGTGGTAAGCCGAGGGATGAAATAATCCGCTATCTCGATGTCGTCAAAGCCGATAACGGAAATATCCTCAGGCACCCTCAAGCCCTCATCCCGTAAAACTCGCATGGCTCCGATAGCCAGTTCATCCGTGGCGGCAAAAAGGGCGGAAAAGTCCTGTTCCTGCAACAAGAATTCCCGCATACCGTACACCCCGAACTCGATGCTATAGTAGGGAACCTGGACAACCAGGTGGGTATTGCGCGATAGCCCTAGGGCTTCATGGGCAAGGTAAAAACCCGCTGCCCGTTGCCGGCCAAAGGAATCGCCCCCGCTGTAGAGCATACCGATCTTCCGGTGCCCCAAGCCAATAAGGTGGCTCACCGCGTCAAAAGCCGCTTGTTCCTCGTTCACATGAATCGAGAGCACTCCTTGGATACTGAAGGTAGAGGCCACCAGGGGGATCCCCATGTTCATGGTGTATGCGTAAAACTGGGGGTCTTTCATTTCGTGGAGCATGATGATGCCGTCCAAGGCTTCAGACTTTAAACGGGCGAGGCAGTCCTCTTCGCTGACCCCGTCGCACTGGACAAAGAAAAAGATGGTATGATAGCCAAAGAATTCAAGCCGTCGTTCAATAAAAGAAAAGAGCTGACGCTGGAACATATTAAAGGTCTCATTGACGACGATCCCCACAGTAAAGCTACGCTGTAAGACCATACTCCGGGCCGCTTTATTCGGTACATAGCCGGTTTCTTCTATTATTTTCAGAATCTGGTCCCGTTTTTCTGGATGCACATGGCTTTTTCCGTTGATCACCCGGGAAACCGTAGCCGGGGACATCCCCGCCTGTCTCGCAATATCCTTAATACTGATCATACCACCTACCGCCAACCTGGCTCTTCTGGCTACAGTGCAGCACCACGGGTAAGGTCGCCTTTACCCTTATGCTAAGGTGCGGTGAGACGGAACCAAAGCGCACCCAACGTCTGCCCCTATCATTACCAGGGGTGAAGCAATCCAGACGAACAGCCAGCTTCGCCGGATTGCTTTACTGCATTTCCCCGTATCACCGCACCTTATACTTATAATCCCCTCGCCCCTACACGAGACAAGCGGCGAAGGGCTATACCTCCACAGCAGGGGGGAAGCGGATCAATTCGCCGGTCTCAAAGGCCCGCTTACAGGTGTACGCGATTTCTGAGACCCGGGTTCCGTCGTATACTGAAACCCCGGGCTTGCGGCCTTGCACGATACAGTCTACGAACTCTTGGATCTCGTTACCATAGGCGTCGCTAAAGCGTTCCAGAAAATTGGCACTACATTCCCGCCGGACCCCGTGGGCGTCCAGAACTTCTACCAGGTTTTTCTGGGGTACCGAGGCTATCCGAAGGATCCCCTGGGTGCCGATGATCTCCGTTTCCACGTTATACCCGTGGGGCGCGGTGCGACCGGCAAAGAGAAACACCATGCAGCCGTTCTGAAACCGCATGAGACAGGACACATTGTCCCCGTCTTGATATTGGGCAAATTCAGGATGGGCGTAACAGCCGCCAATGGCATACACGGTTTCAGGCTCGCTCCCCGTAAACCACCGGGCTAGATCAATGTCGTGGACCGCCATGTCGAGGAATTGACCGCCAGAATGCGGGGCAAAGGCAATGGCTCCTGCGATAAACTTCTCCGGGTCCTGGCTGTAGGACCGGAACAGCACAGGCTTGCCGATTTCTCCTGCCGCAACTTTCTGCTGGGCGTATTGGTAGGAAGCGTCGAAACGGCGCATAAACCCCAGCATGAACACCAAATCCCTGTGAGCCTCCACGGCTTTTTCTGCGGCCTTACACTCCGCCACCGTAACGCCCAAAGGCTTCTCGGAAAACACGTGTGTCCCCGCGTCTAAGGCTGCGGCGATCTGGGCGGTGTGGAGTCCCGACGGGGAAACCAGGACCACCGCGTCGACTTCCTTTGATACAAGCATATCCTCAAAGGCGGTAAACCGGTGGGGTACCGCGAGACGGTCGGCGGTTTGGTGGAGTTTTGCCGTGTCCACATCACAGAGGGCCGTAAGTTCCGCGTGGCGGATTTTACGGGCAATGTTTTCC
>JAITJK010000102.1 GCA_031278935.1 Spirochaetaceae bacterium
TTCGTTAGCCTCGGCCCCAGAATTCCCCAAGAAGACCCTCCGCATCCCCACGGCGGCACACGCAGCCACGAGCTTTTCCGCAAAGACCTCGGCTACCTCGCTTTGGTAATAATTGCAGACATGCATGACCTTAGCCGCCTGTTCCGCCACGGCCTTCACCAAAGGCGGATACCCGTGGCCGAGGCAATTCACCGCGATCCCTGCGGTAAAATCCAGGTACCTTTTCCCAGCCCCATCCCAAAGCCAAGACCCCTCCCCCGCAACAAACGTAACGGGCAACCGGTGATAGGTATTCATAAAATTCATTCTTTATCCCTCACTTCTCCTCCGGCGTATTGACTCAATCCGGCGTCCTCTTTCTTTTTGCCTGTGCTTCCTGTCCCAGGTTTCTTAGCCCGCTTCAATCATAGTGCCGATCCCTTCATGGGTAAAGAGCTCGATAAGCAAAGCATGAGGGAAGCGGCCGTCTAGGATATGGGCCTTCTTGACCCCTCCTTCGAGGGCGAGGGTGCAACAATCCGTCTTAGGGATCATCCCCTTACTCACAATTCCTTCGTTTTTCAGGGTCTCAAGCTCACTGCAGCTTATCGCCTTGATGAGGGAAGCGCTATCCTGGAGATCCCGCAGCAGCCCCGGTACGTCGGTCATAAGCAGAAGCTTCTCCGCTCCCAGGGCCGCGGCAATCCGGGCCGCCGCAGTATCAGCGTTAATGTTCAGGGCATGACCTGCGGCATTTCCTACCCCTAAAGCCACGGAAGAAACCACCGGAATGGCGCCGGCATGGAAGATTCCCTCCAGCACCGAGACGTCCACTCTTTCAATCTCCCCCACCAGCCCCAGGTCTTCACCCTCCGAGTCCAGCCGTCGAGCTTGCAGTAAGCCCCCGTCCAGGCCGCAGATACCCATAGCTCGCCCGCCTTGTTGCTGGATCAAGGCGGTTATGTCCTTATTGACCTTGCCACAGAGGACCATCTGCACGATTTCCATGGTTGCCTCGTCGGTATACCGCAGTCCCCGGACGAAACGGCTTTCCCTGCCTAGGGCCTTGAGCATTCCTTCAATCTCTGGGCCTCCACCATGTACCAGCACAGTTCTGATGCCCACACAACTCATCAGTATCACGTCCTGTATCACCGCAGCCTTAAGGTCCTCCCGGATCATGGCGTTCCCACCGTACTTAACTACCATGGTTTTGCCTTGGTACTGCTGTATATAAGGCAAAGCATGCACCAGAATCGCCGCCTGGTCCCTATAGTCGATATCCCTATCCCTCATAAGGTTTAGGTATACCCCATTCCCCCCCAATATACAACAGCCCCACTTGCCATGGTCGTTCCTGCTACGAGCGGGGCGCACTGCGCTATATTGTAGCCTTGAGTACAAAGGTTTAGGGGCAGACCTGCTGGGGTCTGACCCTTTCCTACCGCAGTGTCAGGGTACGCCTGTATCTCTAACCGCGCAGTACCTTGATACATCTCCACCGCAGGTAGCTTGACAAACTTGCGTTGCCGAAGTATGGTTAGTAAGACCCTGTAACAAGGAGCCATGCGAACAGGCGCCGCCCAACCCCGCCAGGTCCGGAAGGAAGCAACGGTAAGTGGATGCCGGTTGCGCCGTGGTGCCCCTGGTTACGGGGTTTTTTTTGCCGCAGATTCGGCGTATACTCAAGGGTATGGCTTATGAAGTAACCGCTACCAGACGGCGTCCGAAAATTTTTGATGAATTAGCCGGGCAGGATTTCGTGGTGGCCACCTTGAAAAACTCCCTAGAACAGGGGCATATTGCCCACGCCTACCTTTTTTCTGGGCCCCGGGGGTGCGGG
Organism: Spirochaetaceae bacterium; assembly: GCA_031278935.1. Lineage (GTDB taxonomy): Bacteria > Spirochaetota > Spirochaetia > Treponematales > Breznakiellaceae > JAIRLU01. The sequence goes on from JAITJK010000102.1 coordinate 1,823, forward strand.
AAGACCAGCGCCGCCCGAATCCTCGCCCGATCCCTTAACTGTGAACAAGGACCCACCGTACGACCTTGCGGTGTATGCCCGGCTTGTATGGAAATCAGCCGGGGAGCCAGCCTGGATATTATCGAAATCGACGGGGCCTCGAATACCGGGGTCAATGACGTCCGGCAGATCAAAGACGAGGTGCTGTTCCCCCCTAATGCAGGGCGCTATAAGGTTTATATCATTGACGAGGTGCATATGCTTTCCAACAGCGCCTTTAACGCCCTCCTCAAAACCATCGAAGAACCGCCTCCCTATATCGTCTTTATCTTTGCTACCACAGAACTGCATAAGGTCCCGGCAACCATTAAAAGCCGCTGCCAACAATTCGCTTTCAGACTCATCCCCATTGATAGGATCGCTTCCATCCTCAAAGATACCTGCCAGGAGATGAGCCTCGAGGCCGAGGATGAGGCGCTGTTCTGGATTGCCAAGGAATCCACCGGGAGCCTTCGAGACGCCTATACCCTCTTCGATCAAGTAGCGGCCTTTTCCGACGGGCATATTCGGTCCGCGGTGATTCGGGAAAAGCTCGGCCTCCTGGGGCTGGATAATCTCAACGCCCTGGCTGAGACCTGTGTGGACCAGGACACCCAGCGGGCTTTGTTGCTTATCGACGATATGCTCCATGCCGGGGTGTCCTTGGAGCAGCTTATCATAGATCTCGCGGGGTATTACCATAGCCTGCTCTTTATTAAGGCTGGGATCACCCGGGATTCCTTGCTGGATTACAGCCCGGACCGTTTCTCCCCCCGGGTCTTGGCGGGGCTTGATACGATGCGCCTGGAACACGCCCTGGAACTGCTTCTGACCCTCTACCGGGATATTCGCTACTCTATTGCCCCGCGGTTTGAGCTGGATACGGTGGTTTCCAAACTGTGCTGGCTGGGCCAGTGGGTTTCGCCTCTGGAACTGCGCTCCGCCGTAACCGAGGCCCAGGCGGCATTAGGGGGTCCTGCGGGCCTGCCGAGGCTAGAGACCGCAGCGCCTTCTAAGAGCGGCGCTTCCCCTGAAGGGTTAGCGCCGCCGGTCCGGTCCTTTACTTCCGGGGGTGGAGGGTCCCTTACGGAGAATTTTGATCGCTTGCTGGCAGCGAAAGCATCAAGTCCTCCGCTCCAGGGCGAGGCGACTTCTCGCAAAGAGACGGCGTCTCAGGTGGAGACAGCCCCTCCTACCCCGCCTGAAGCGGGAAGACAAGGGCCTGCCCGAGCTGATAGTATAAGCGAGAATCCCCTGTCTCCCGCTCCTGCGCCACCGGAAAGCCCACCCGTCCCCCCGGTGGCCCCCCAGGTAGAACGGGTGCTCCAGGTGTTTCGGGGTACGGTGGTGAAGGAACCCTGAAAGGAGCGCCTTCAAGGAAAACGCGGTGGGAAGAAACCGGTTTTCCTCTATTTTTTTGCGGCTGCTCGCAGGCCGCCGCCTATGGAGTTACGTGATGAACATTAATCCCTTTGATATCCTCAAGAATGCCCAAAAGATTCAGGAACAAATGACGGTGTTCCAGGAAAAACTGGGGGCTATTACGGTAACCGGTTCCGCCGGAGGCGGCATGGTGGAGATAGACCTAAACGGTCGCATTGAAATGTTGGCCGTTCGCATCGCCGGGGAATTGATTAACCCAGATGAGCGGGAAATGCTAGAGGACCTTATCATAGCGGCCTTTACTAACGCTATGGAAAAAGTGCGGGAAGCCATTAACCGGGAAATGGGAAGCCTTGCAGGGGGTATGCAAATGCCCGGCCTCAGTCCCGGTTTCCCGCCCTCCGGTTTTCCGGGGAACGGATGAACGCTATTGAACGGCTGGTTATCCGTTTGTCCAAGCTGCCGGGGCTAGGGAAAAAGAGCGCCCGCCGGATGGTCTATTACCTGCTGGATGGGGATCCCCAGTTCACCCGGGACATGGCGGCGGAGCTCTCGGCGCTACACGAGACCATTATCCGCTGCGGGGTCTGCGGGAGTTTCACCGAAGCGGACCCCTGCCCTATCTGTGCGGATCCACGCCGGGAGCCGCTTATCTGTGTAGTTGAACGCGCTCAGGACGTGCAGGTCATCGAAGAATCCCGGGAGTTTCAGGGGCGTTTTCACGTGTTGGGCGGCCTTATCGCCCCTTTGGAGGGTATAAATCCCGGAGACCTACGCCTCGGCCCTCTGTTGCACCGTGTCCGAGAACAGGGTATCCGGGAAGTGATCCTGGCCTTGAACCCTACTGTGGAGGGGGACACCACAGCCCTGTATATCCGGCAGCTCCTCAAAGACTTTCCCCTAGAGGTTACCCGCCTTGCTTCGGGTCTCCCCGTGGGGGGCGACCTAGAATACGCGGACCGCCTTACCCTGTCCCGGAGCTTCCGGGGTAGGACCAGGTTCTAAGGGAGTGTTGAAACAGGCGCTCGGTGAAGCGGGTGTAACCTGGCACGAAAAATAGGAATTTATATGCTAAATCATAAAAAAAGGTAATACCAATAGCCAATGCTATACTGTTACTTGCATACTCATAGCTACGACTCCCCAAGCCGGTTGCGGCAGCGTATCCCAACCGGCTTGGGGGTCTTATTCTGCTTCCGGTTCCTCGATGTCTTGGACCATATCCCGCGTAATGGGATAGTTGACCGTCATTACCTCAATCTTTTCCTGTATTTCATACCGATTGGTCATCGACTTCACTAGGCGAAACTCAAAGGTATGCCAGTCATTGCGCTCCGTACATACCTGAGGTGCTTGTTGCGATACGAGCTCAACAGGAACTTCCCTTTGATGGTCTCAAGGGTTTCAAGAAGCCTATCGAAGTCCTCCTACGTATAGCCGTCATACTGCCCTTGATCCGCGCCCACATACGGTGGGTCAAGATAAAAAAAGCCCTCCGGCACATCCCGGCTCTTGATAACCCGTACCGCATCGCAACATTCGATCTGGACGCAGCGGAGCCGGTCTGCGTACTCGGCGGTAAAGCCGACGCGTTTGTTGTCCATCTTTTTGGAGTTCGTACCACTGCGGTCATAGCCGAAAACGCTGGTGATTTTACAGGTACGGCTA
>JAITJK010000108.1 GCA_031278935.1 Spirochaetaceae bacterium
GTATTGTGAGCCATTTTTGGGAGGGGCGGCGGTATTCTTCGCCAAAGAACCCGCAAAAGTTGAAATTATCAATGACACCAACGGGGAGTTAATCAACTTTTATCGGGTAGTGGAAGGGATTTGTAAGGCCCTCAAGGAACCGGAAGCAGAATAAGACCCCCAAGCCGGTTGGGGTAAGCTGCCGCAACCGGCTTGGGGAGTCGTAGCTATGAGTATGCAAATAACAGTATAGCATTGGCTATACTTTCAGTGCCTATTGGTATTACCTTTTTTTATGATTTAGCATATAAATTCCTATTTTTCGTGCCAGGTTACAAGGAGCGCCAACGATCTCCCCCGCTTGGATTGCTAAGGAGATATGGTTCAGTACGGGCTTCACCGTTTCCCTGCCGAAAACCCCATAGGCGCGGCTTCGATAGGCGTTGGAGAGCTCCCGTATGGTTACTAAGGGCTCACTCATGCCCGGCTTCTCGAATGCAGCATACCTCGTGATCCCCCTGAAGCCGTACGGCTTCAGGGAACTGGACCATACAGGACCCTAGAACCCGGGGGCAGCGCGGGGCAAAGGGACAGCCGGGCTTCTCTTCCTCGATGGAGGGCACCCTGCCGGGAATACTCAGTAGGGGCTTGCCTTTTTGTTCTTGCTGGGGAACCGAGTACATGAGTCCCCGGGTGTACTCATGCCGGGGATCCGTGAAAACCGCCGCTGCTGCTCCTGCCTCCACCAACTTGCCGGCGTACATGACCAGCACCCGATCACAGAGTCGGCGTATGACCCCCAGATCATGGGAAATAACCAAGATGGAAGTCCCTAAGTCCTGATTGATCCCCCGCAAGAGCTGAAGAATCTGGGACTGGGTACTCAGGTCTAAGGCAGTGGTAGCTTCGTCGGCAATGAGCAGCTTGGGCTTACACACCATGGCCAGCGCCAGGAGTACCCGCTGCCGCATCCCGCCGGAAAGCTGGTGCGGGTAGGCGCAGGCCAGTTTCTCAGGCTCAGGAAGGCCCAGCCGGGTCATCAGGTCCAATACTTCCCGCCGGATAAAGCCCTTGTTTTTCCATCCGTGCAAGTACAAAGGCTCGGCGATCTGCCGCCCAATGGTCAGCAGAGGATTAAGGGAACTCATAGGTTCTTGGAACACCATGGATATTTCTTGTCCTCGTAAGGCGCAGAACTCCCGTTCCGAAAGGGAGCGGAGCTCCCGCTGGTCAAACAAGATGCTTCCTTCGGTAATGTGGACGCCCAGGGGAAGTAGACCCAGAAGTGAAAGGGCTGTAAGGGTTTTGCCGCACCCCGATTCCCCTAGAATTCCCACAATCTCGCCGGATTGTACCTGAAACCCTAGAGCATCCACCCCCAGAAGGTATCTTCTACCCCGGCTGACCCCTATGGATAGGCGCCGTACCTGTAAGAGGGGACACCCTCGGGAGATCGGTTTCACCGCTGCCGAATAGCCTCACCGATACTATGGAAGGCAACGACTGTGAGCATGATCATCAGTCCTGGGGAGAGGGCGCACCAGGGGGCGTTAAAGAGAAAGCTTTGGGACTCTGAAAGCATTCGTCCCCAGCTGGGAATCGGCGGCTGTATGCCGAGTCCCAAGTAACTCATGGTAGCTTCCGCCAAAATAGCGTTGGACAGGCCCAGGACCGTGGCGGAAAAAAGGGAATGGGTCAGATTAGGAAGGATGTGGACAAAGATGATGCGGCAGTGGGAGGCCCCCATAAGAGCTGCGGTTTTTACGAAATCCCGGTGTTTGCAGGCCAACACACCGCTTCGCATAATCCGAACATAACTGGGAATAAACAAGATAAGCAAGGCAATCATCAAGGTATGGGGCTTATTGTCCATGAGGGAGACCATCATCAAGGCCACTAAGATCCCTGGGAAGGAACTCAAGGTATCCATGAGACGCATAAGCATCTCGTCCAAAAGTCCCCCTCGATACCCGGAGATAAGGCCCAGGGAAGCGCCGATAAGGAGACTTCCCAGGACCGTACCTATGGACACCAACAAGGTATACTGCGCTCCCGTCATAATCCGGGAAAACACATCTCGACCAAAATTATCGGTTCCCATGAGATGCTGCCACCCCGGCGGGATAAAACGCTCTGCTGGGGCCATCTGGTTATAGTCATAGGGGGTATAAAACAAACTCAGCCCTCCCATACCCACTACCACTAAGCCCAGGACAAACCCGATTTTGAAATCAAGGCTCCCTGATACCCGCATAGATCCTATCCATGATGAACATAACGCTCCTTAAATGCCGGGAGAACCCATGAAGGTTACCGGGGAAGCCGGTTTATTTTATCACTTGGTTTTGCAATTCGTCCCGCAGCGTATTGGCCATGGGCAAGAAGGTAGCGATGGTTACCGCACCGGATATGGCGCCGCCGATCAGGGGCACGATCTTGCCGATACCTTTGGCTAGGCCCTGTTTCGCCAGGTTGGCTCCCAGCACCTTGGCCACTTGCTTGGCAATTTGCGGTAGGCCGATTTTTGCCAAGGCGATCACCGGAAGTTTCCGCGTGCTTTCTTTGCGGAGAATATCCGTCATGGGCTGTAAAGCGCTGTTGGCCTCTTTGGCGCCACTCATGATACCGATGAATATGGTTAAGACGGAAAGAAAGGCCTCCCTGTCCGTTTCTCCCTGACTATCCACCTGCAAATCCGGCCACCCATAGATGTAGGCCAGCTTCTGGGCGATGACAATTACATGGTAGTAATATTGGGCCAAATCCGCCGGGATGGTTCCTGCCATGGCGATTCCTCCGGGAAGTCCCGCAAGGAATGAGGTGCCGGTTACCACCGTTGTATGAGACCGAATCGCCCCGTCAGCGATTTTCGTGAGATCCGCCAGGGGTATCCCCGCTTTTCCCGGCCCGAGATCCAGGATTTGGGACAGTTCATCCCCGTTATGTTTCGCAAATTCTTTTTCTAAGAAATTCGTCCTGTCAACCCGGGCGCCGGGCATTTTCAGGGCCGCATCTAGAATACCATACCATACGCCACTACTTTCTTTTTCTTCATCAGCCATGGTGTAACTCCTTACAAAAAATATAGTTATATCATATCGATATGCCCTCTCCGGTGTCAAGCCTCCAGGGGCCTTAAACCGGCGGTGGTACGGTGAGGCGCCCTGCGTAGAGGACCTTGGGATACACCACTATCCCCAGCTTTTTTTCCAAGACCGCAAGACGGCGCAGTTCTTCTTCATCTCCTAGGGTGATCATAATGCCTTTAAGTCCTGCCCGACCGGTACGGCCAGCTCGGTGAATGTATTCCTCTGGATCGCCGACATCCAGGGCGACCACATGACTGATCCGGGGAATATCCAAGCCCCGGGCCGCGAGATCGCTTGCAACCAACACCCGGGCCCTGCCAGTTCTAAAATCATCCAGGGCCTTTACCCGGGTCTTTTTGTCCATCTCCCCGTACAGCCCCACGGTTGCTATGCGGTGGTATTGCAGCTTGGAAACGATGTTCCCTACCTGAGCCCCTGGGCGGCTAAAGATCAGGACTTTCTTCCCTGTGGTAGCGGCAAGCAAGGACCCCAGGGCGGCAATCTTTTTCCGGCCTGGGCTGAAGAGGGCCCAGTGTTGTATCCGCTCCCGGAGAATCTCCTGTTCTTCACTGGCCACGATGTGCAAGGGTTCCCCCATGAGGGGAAGCAGTCGTTCCTGGCTGCGAACGGACAGGGTGGCCGAACAGGCCGTAGTTTGACGGTGTGGATTCATCTCTCGTACCAGGTCCTGGGTTGCCCCGGCCAGTTCGTCCGCGATGAGCCTATCCCCCTCGTCCAGCACCAAGGCTTGCACCCCCTTGAGTTTGAGTTTCCCCATACGGAAGAGCTGTAGGAGCCTTGCGGGATTTCCCACGATGACCGGGGGTTTTTCTTTTTTCAAGGTCTCGATCTGTCGGTGCATATTTGCGGAACCAATGATGAGACTCAGGTGGAGGCGCCTTTTTTCCGAGCTTTCAGGGAGCAGAAAATCCCCTTCCGCCTTAATCTGAGAGCAGAGCTCCAAAGTCGGAGCCAGGATAACCAGGCGCGGCCCGGTAGCGCCTGCGGAGGGGCCTTCTTCAAGGCGCAGCAAGCGCTCAAGCAGGGGCAGTAGGTAGGCAAAGGTCTTTCCCGTACCGGTGGGGGCATGAAAAAGCACATTCTCTCCCGATGCCAGTCGGGGGATGACTAAGCTTTGAATCTCCGTGGGGGTTTGTATGCCCCGTTCCGCAAGGCGCTGGATGAAAAAGGGCGCTGTCCCTAAGCCGGTATATGAAAAAGATGCGTTTGTCGCCATGAATGCTCCTTGCTATGCTGTATGTGGTACGATACCGTGAGATCGATACCTCTATCAAGCGCATGGGCCCTGTATGGTCCAGTTCCCTGAAGCCCTACGTCTTCAGAGGGATCACGAGGTATGCTGCATTCGGGACGCCGAGCATGAGTGATCCCTTAGTAACCATACGGGAGCTCTCCAACGCCTATCGAAGCCGCGCCTATGGGGTTTTCGGCAGGGAAACGGTGAAGCCCGTACTGAACCAT
>JAITJK010000202.1 GCA_031278935.1 Spirochaetaceae bacterium
ATTGGCATAGTCTATTCCGATCTTCGGGGAAATCACGTCTTCCGCAAGAAGGGACAACATCTCATCGTACCAGGTTTCCGATATCTTCTGCCGTTGGAGTGCCTTTTCATTGAAGTTAATCATGTGCTGGAATTCATGGGCCAAGGTAGAATAAATAGCATCCGCTACGATGTCGCTAAAAAAGGCGTCTATATAAAAAATCTCCGCACGGTTGGTTTTCATCGTGGTCTGCCCGGTATTCAACGTGGCTTGATCATAGTAATCTTTTGCCCAGTAAAACCCAAAGACCCCCATGGTTTGAGTGGGACTATAATCATACTCAATATCGTACACCAAGATATGTACCGCCGGGTCTCCATCCACCCCGCCATAGCGCTTATCCGTAGGGGAAAGGCCCCCGCCGTACTCATAGCCGAACAGGGCGGTTTCGTACTGGTATATCTGCTCAAACTTATCCGCGAACCTTTGAACCTGCTCTTGGGTGAGCTTATTGTCCGTCTCGCCTTCCGATAGCTCGCTGTAGTTTTCTTCGGCCACCCATACCTTGCTATGGGGCGATACAGCCCGGAGCACTGCGGGTAGTTGTATCCACTGGTCTGCTTTATCTTGTACCCAAAAAGCTCTCTTGTCCCCCAGCGACGCAAGGGCGGCGGCGGCCAAAGGGTTCTCCCGCAGGCCCCGGGTGGGGCTTAAAGACGGGAGATTGCGGGTAAATTCCTGCGCCCCGGTATGATCATAGCGGGTAAAGGTCTGGTTTCCCCGCACAAAGTTGCCGCTTACGGCGCGGCCTGCATCCTCCCGTGGTAGGGACAGGGCGCGGGAGGCTCCTTCTCCCGCGTTTTGACTTACGGCGTGGGGAGTCGTATACCCGTGTCCCGTGTCTTTCGCCGCTACCTTGCTAGACTGGGTGTTTACCTTGACGAGAAAGACGCTATGCCCCTGTACATCCGTCAGGGTCAGGTCCTTGGCGCTTTCGCCCTCGGCAAAAGAAACCTTTTGCACCGCTTCACCGCTGTACACTTCTTCATGATCCAGCTTCGGGACAATGACGTACAACAGCGCCTCAGAGACCTTCTCTTCACCTTCCACTTCCGGATCCGACGCGGGCTTATCGCCGCATCCCAACAAAACCGCCATACAAAGCCCCATAAGGCCAAGATACCATCCTAGGGTATACCGTTTCATAGTTTTTTCCTTAAACATATCTGACTTGGAAACGCTCTTCTTGGGTTAAGCATAGTCGATCCACAAGGGCTCCACAACCGGGAGAACAGAGTTTGACAGGAGATATAAAAACGAGTAATCTCCTTAATATAGGTGTGCGTTATGCCGCCTTTAAGAAGATACAGAACAAAGGAGCGTCATGGATTCTACCTTCCAAACCACGAGCAATCCCCTTAAGGATGCGAAGACCCCTACGCAAGGCCAGGTTCTGAGCCATGAAAATACTGTGCATATCTGATTTCATCGACCCCTTGGTATACACCAATACCATCAGGGAACGCTTTGGGGATGTGAACCTGGTGCTCGGTGCTGGGGACCTTCCCCTGGAATATCTGGAATTTGTCGTGTCCAGCCTGGATAAGCCCCTGCTCTTTGTCTTCGGAAACCATGAACTCAAGGATTACCGCCGGATTAAACACGGGATGGACGTTAAAAACCCCCGGACCTTCCCGGTGGCTACGGCCATCCCGCCCGGCGCCGGGACGATCTTCGTGGGCGCCCAGGTGCGTCTTGAGGAGGGCTTGGTCATCGCAGGGTTGGGGGGGTGTATGCGCTATAACCGGGGGGAAAATCAGTATACCGAATGGGGGATGACCCGGGAAATGATAAAAATCATCCCGAAACTGGTATTTAACCGGATTTTCCGGGGGCGTTTCGTGGATATTCTGCTCACCCATGCCCCTCCCCTGGGAATTCATGATAAGCCGGACCTCTGCCACCGGGGATTCAAGTGTTTTTTGTGGTTTATGCGGGTATTCCGCCCAAAATATCTTATCCATGGGCATGTCCATCTGTATGATCTCGCGGCGGTACGGACCAGCCGGTACTATGATACCCTGGTGGTAAACGCCTACAGTCATTTTGTTATTGATACTGAGGAAAAACCATGAGTTTTGGCGATCCGAACAAACCCTTCGATCAGGTAGTCAACGTACAAGCGGCGGAAGATTTTAGCCGTGCTCGGAATAAGGCGATCCTGTCCCAAATTCAGCACTTCATGCACCTGGACAAGGATCAGCTCTTGTCTTTTCACGACGTCAAGGAAATCTTAAAGCCCCGCAACGAAGTGTACCGGGGTATGCAGGTGGTCCCGGTGAATCTCATCATCGGCAGCGAGGGCCGTTACCGGGATTTTAACAAGTTCTTTCTGCCCCGTTCCGAACACCTGCGTAAGCGCTGGGAACAGGTGGATCAGGCCCGGCTCAAGGATATTATCCTGCCTCCCATTCATCTTTACGAGATCGGGGGGGTCTACTTTGTCCGGGACGGGAATCATCGGGTGTCCGTGGCCCGGTCTCAAGGGGTTGAATCCATTGATGCGGAAGTAACTAGTCTGTCCAGCGAGATTCACATCACCCCCTCCCAGACCGTGGAGGACCTACGGGACAGCGTGATCGAATATGAGAAGAAGATTTTCTATGATAAAACCCATTTCGGGGAACTCACGGACGATTACGATCTGGATTTCACCACCGCAGGCCGCTACGACGTGATATACAACCATATCCTGGTGCATAAGTATTATCTCAACCTGCCGGTGGAAGGGGAAATCCCCTTTTCCGACGCCCTGGTTTCCTGGTATAACAATGTGTACGATCCGATCATTCAAATCATCAAAGATGAATGGATAGAGCTGAATTTTCCGGGGTATACCCCCAGCGATCTCTACGTCTGGATCGTGAAACATTGGGATTTCCTTAAGAAAAAGTACGGGGTCCATTATTCCTTGGCCAAAGCGGCCCGGAATTTTACCCTCACCTACGGCAAGAGCCAGGGCCGGTTTGTCCGTATTCTGATTGCCTTGATCGACAAGATATGGCGCATTTCGGGAAAAACGAAAGATAAGCAGTGAGGGTAAGTATGGCTATTTTATCTATTCAGTCCCACGTGGTATACGGCTACGCGGGCAATACTGCGGCGGTGTTTCCCCTCCAGCGCCTGGGCCGGGAGGTCTGGGCGGTTAATACGGTGGAATTCTCCAACCACACCGGTTATGGGACTTGGCAGGGGGAGGCTCTAGGGGTTTCCCTAGTACAAGCCTTGATCCTGGGCTTGGAAGAGCGGGGAGTCCTGGGGCAGTGCGAAGGGATCCTCTCGGGGTATATGGGAAACGCCGAGGTAGGGGACCCGGTCATCCAGGGAGTGCACCGGGTACGGAATAAAAACCCCAAGGCCCTGTATTGCTGTGATCCCGTGATGGGGGACATGGGCCGGGGCTTTTATGTCAAACCAGGGATACAGGACCTTTTTAAGCACCGACTCCTTCCCCTTGCGGACCTCATCACCCCAAACCAGTTTGAGCTAGAAGCCCTTTCCGGCCTTGATACCTCCACCCTGGAGGGCGCCGGTAAGGCCATTGACGCCCTCCACGCTCAGGGTCCCCAGGTGATCCTGGTAACCAGCTTCCGGGAAGGACTGAGCCCCCAAGGGAGCTTCAGCGCCCAAGAGCATATCGATATGCTGGTATCGAGCGGGAATGAGCGCTACCGCATCCGCACGCCGGAGCTACCCTTTACTTCGGTTATGGCCGGGTCCGGAGATCTCACTGCGGCGGTCTTCTTCTCCCGGTATCTGGAAACCCGGAATATCCGGCAGACCCTGGAATTATGCGCCGCCTCGATCTACGGGATCATGGAAGCCACCTTCAAACGCAAGAGCCGGGAACTGCTTATGATCCAAGCCCAAGAGGAGCTGGTATCTCCCTCGGCCTCATTTCACGCGGTTCGGTTGTAATTCGTGGGTCATGGATTTAGCAACCAGGTTCTCGACCGGCGGTTTCAAGAATTTATCGCCCTCACCACGGACCGTTATAGTATGCTTAAATCCCTGTTGGACGAATTACATTTTAAGCCCCAAGTCATCACCATTTCCGGGAACCGGCATTTTTTTCTCTCCTCCGCTTCTCACGGGTCGGTCAAGTGCTGGCCACCGGTACGACAGAACCGGACCATCTTGGTGGCCCACTACGACCGGGTGGCGGATAGTCCCGGGGCCAACGACAATAGCGCCGCAGTGTTTGAGCTTATCGAAGCGGCCCTGAAGCTACGCCGTGCCGGGGTGCATTCATGGCTTATCATTTTTACCGATAAAGAGGAGTTACACCCAGGCGAAGGGATTCGAGATCAAGGCTCTTATACCCTGGCCAAAGGCTTACGGGACATTGGGTTTGGCAACAGCCGGTTCTATATTTTTGACGCCTGCGGTTCTGGGGATACCTTAATTATTTCCACCATGGCGGATCATATCATGCGGACCGAGCAGGGTTTAGGGATTGTCAAGACCCGGCATCTGGTTCAGCAGCTGCGTAATCAAGCCCTGGAAGCAGTACGGTATCTGAACATGGACCGGGTACGGCTCATCCCCACGCCTTTTTCCGATGACGCGGGTTTTTTGCGGGCCGGCATTGCCGCTCAGACCATTACCATGTTGCCCGCCACAGAAGCTATGGCCTTTGGGTCGCTGATTCGGTGCAAGCCAGATTTTGCGGACGTCTTGATAAACCGGGAAGCGCAGGAAACCTATGACCGCAGGCTCATACCGGCCACTTGGAAACGGATGAACGGCCCGGAAGACAGCTATAGCACCCTCACCCCTCAGCACTTCTCCCAGGTAGTACGCTTCATCTGCGCCCTATGTCATCTGCCGTGGAGACACAGCCTTTGACGGGCCGCAGCGCTTCGCTACTTATCTTGATAGAACTCCCGCAAATACGTCCTCGATCCCGCACTACACGGCAGATGGCGCAGGGGGGCGGCGGACGATGAATTCTTGGTGATTGGTCCATAGGGGTTCGGAGAGTGCTTGGGCTTGCTCCAAGAGGGTCCGCTGCACCCGGAAGGGCTTTTCCCCAGGACGCGGTTCAAGACGCCGCCAGACCCCGTCGCTCCCCAGCACGCGGGCTTGGCAGTTATCCCGAAAATAGGCTTCCAAAAGGCTAAGGACCTGTCGGCGCAAGTCTTCCTGCAACACCGGAACCATAAGCTCCACCCGGCGTTCCAGATTCCGAGGCATCCAATCCGCGCTGGACAAATACAACTCTTCCGCGCCGCCGTTGGCAAAATAAAAAATCCGGGAATGTTCAAGATACCGGTCAATAATGCTGATAACCCGGATATGCTCCGACAGACCCGGCGCCCCGGGCACGAGCATACAAACGCCCCGAATGTTGAGCAGTACCTTAACCCCCGCAGCGGATGCCCGGTATAAAGCCTGGATCATATCCCGGTCCGCCAGGGCATTCATTTTCGCTATGATCCGGCCCGGGTACTTTTGGCTCGAACGCTTAGTTTCCCGGTCAATCAGGTCCAAAAGACGATACTTAAGCCCCGTCGGGGCGATTACCAGGTTTCGCATGGACTGAATCACCGAATAGCCGGTAATCATGTTGAAGAACAGCCCCGCGTCATAGGCGATCTCTTCCCGGGCCGTAAACAGTCCCAGGTCCTCGTAGAGCCGGGCGGTCTTGTCGTTGTAGTTTCCTGTAGAAAGATGGACGTACCGCTTGATCCGGTAGTTTTCCCGGCGGATAATCACGGAAATCTTGGCGTGTACCTTAAGGTGCGACAGGCCGTAGATCACCATAACCCCGGCCTTCTCCAGTCGGTTGGCCCAGGAAATGTTGCGCTCTTCATCAAACCGGGCCTTAAGCTCCACCACAGCGGTTACCTGTTTGCCCTTGAGAGCCGCTTCTTCCAGGGCTTTCACGATGGGAGAATCTCCGCTGGTCCGGTAGAGCGCAGTTTTAATGGCAAGCACCTGGGGATCCGAGGCCGCAGACTGAAAGAAGCGCACCACGGGATCAAAAGACTGATAGGGCAGGTGCAAGAGCAGGTCTTTCTCGCGAATCCGATCCCACAAAGAGGCGTCGGCGGCCATATCCGTGAAACTCGGGTGAGCGTAGATGCCCCAGGACTTTTCCCGCAGATGATCAAAGCCCGGCGCGTTGATGAGTTCCCCAAGGCCGTGCAGATTCAAGGGCCCCCGGACCTCATAGATATCCTGGGCCTGTAAATAAAAGCGCCGGGCCAGAGCGTCCCTGAGCCCTACACTGCCGGGGGAATACACCATCTGGACGACCATGGACTTCCCCCGGATTTCCAGGACTTCTTCCATAGCTTCAATAAAGTCCTCGTCCCGCTTTTCATCCACGGAAAAATCCGCGTCCCGGTTAATTTTGAAGAGCATCTGTTCCTTCACCCGGTATCCAGGATAGAGGGTCCACCCAAGACACAGGACCAGGTCTTCTAAAAGGGCCCAGGAGGTTTTGGAGGGCACCGCACCCTGGGCTTCCCGCGGGGGCAGGTAGATGATCCGATCCAGCACCGGGGGAATCTGGATTATCGAAATTCGATCCGCTTCGGCGGTTTCCCCGGGATTGTCCGGGGCGAGGAGAAAAGCCCCGTAGAGGGAGTAACTTTCAATGGAAGGCAGGTCTTCCGCCTCTTCGATGCGTAAGGGCGTAAGCAGGGGATAAATGTCCTGCATAAAGAAAGCGTCCAGATACTCCCAATGGGCAGGAGTATACTCAGGGGGCTTAAGGAGTTCAAGGCCCCCTTGAGCCAGAGCGGGAAAGACCTCCTCTTCCAGGCAGGTATATTGCCGTTGGATGATAGAACGAATTTTTGCCACCCCTTGGGTGAGCTGCTCTTTGGCGCTCAAGAACCCAGGGTCTTCAGGGGAGCTGCCTGAACGGCCGAGAAAGGCGCGTTTCATCGCCGCGACTCGGACCATAAAAAATTCGTCGAAGTTCGAGGAGACAATGGACAAATA
>JAITJK010000119.1 GCA_031278935.1 Spirochaetaceae bacterium
ACTGGGCCACAATGTCGGGATAAACCAGCGCCGCGCCGATGACCATGCCCACCGTGGGGTCTAGGCCAAAGCGCTGGGACGCGGTGTAGGCCACCAGGACCGGCAGGAAGTACATGAGGGAGTCTCCCGCCGCGTTGAGGATGGTGTAGGACATATCCCCGGAGGCAACCCAGGCGGGGAACATCACCGAAAGAATGGCCAGGAGTCCCTTGATCATACCAATGCCCATCAGGGCCGCGAGGATCGGCGTAAAGACCCCGCTGATGGTGCCGATAAGCATATCGCCCAGGGGTTGCTTATCCCCCCCCCCCCCCGTATCGCTTACGCTACCCGTGGGAACGCCTAGTTTCTCCAGCTCCACAAATACCTCGTGGACGTCGTTTCCGATGACCACCTGGTACAAACCGCCGGCTTTTACCACACTCACCACGCCGGAGGTGCTTTTCACCGCGTCGTCCTGAGCCTTGGCCGTGTCCTTCAGGGTAAACCTGAGCCTGGTAGCGCAATGCACTAAGGTCTTGATGTTGTCCTTGCCGCCTACGCCGTCAAGAACGCCTTGTGCAGTCTTTCCGAAATCCTTTGCCATAGCATACTCCCGGTAAATTCGGGATGTTTCTATTCCGGTGATACGCTGTTATGATCGGAATAGGAACAACCCGCTTGTATTCCGGTTTTATACAAAACCGGTATCAAAAATCAGGGTTCGCTCCCTGTATTTTTTGACTGCTTTAATCACCCCTCCTGGTTCCTTACGCACAACGCGCGGGAGCGGGAGGGGTCTTATTCCTTACACCTTTTCCCCGTTGCTGGCTATCACCTCGCGGTACCAGGAAAAGCTCTTTTTCCTGGAGCGGTTCAGCGTCCCTTTTCCTTCATCGTCCTTGTCCACATAGACAAAGCCGTAGCGCTTGGACATCTCCCCGGTAGAGGCGCTGATGAGATCAATGCATCCCCAGGTAGTATAGCCCCACAGGTCCACGCCGTCTTCTTCAACCGCAGCTTTCATGGCCTTGATGTGTTCCCGCAGGTAGTCAATGCGGTACCCATCGTTGATGCTGCCATCGGCTTCCACCGTGTCTTTCGCGCCCAGGCCGTTTTCTACGATAAAAAGCGGCTTTTGGTAGCGGTCGTACAGGAAGTTGAGCAGCGTCCGCAGGCCCAGGGGGTCAATCTGCCAGCCCCATTCGGAAGAGGGCAGGTAGGGGTTCTTGGGCCCGCTGAAAAGATTGCCGCCGCTCGTGGCCAGCTCCGGGTCGGCGGAAGCGGTCATGCTCATGTAGTAGCTGAAAGAAAGAAAATCCACCGTGCCTTCCCGCAGAATCCCCTCGTCCTCTGGGCTGGTTTTAAGGGTAATGCCGTGCTTTTTGAAAAAACACTTCATATATTCGGGATAGTAGCCCCGAAGCTGCACGTCACTGAGGAAATAGGTCTTGCGCTCGGTTTCGGTTTTAAGCCACATATCCTCCGGGCGGCAGGAATAGGGGTAGATCATCATGGCGGCGATCATATTGCCGATTTTCGCGTCCGGGGCGATCTCCCGGCAGGCTTTGACCGCCAGGGCGCTGGCCACGAGCTGGTTGTGGGCGCACTGATACACCCGCTGTAGGTTTTGTCCGGGGTTCTCGATAATCGCACCGGCGCTCAGAAAGGGCGCAAACATGGTGCAGTTGATCTCGTTGAAGGTGAGCCAGTACTTCACCTTATCCTTGTATCGTTCCAACACCAGCCGGACATACCGTTCAAACAGCGGGATAAGCTCCCGGCTCTCCCAGCCGTTGTACTTCTTGGTCAGCCCCAGGGGTGATTCGTAATGGGAGAGGGTTACCAGGGGTTCCATGCCGTGTTTGCGGCATTCGTCAAACAGGTCGTCATAAAACCGCAGGCCCGCCTCGTTGGGTTGGGCATCATCGCCATTGGGGAATATCCGGGACCAGGCGATGGAGGTGCGAAACACCTTGAAGCCCATCTCTCCAAACAGGGCGAGGTCTTCTTTATACCGGTGATAGAAATCAATCGCCTCGTGGGAGGGGAAAACTCCTTCCGGCTTTTCGATATTCTTCCGCAAAGCCTGACTATCCGCCATTTCCGCCATTTTACTCTTGCCCCCGTGCAGAACATCCGCGCAGGAAAGCCCCTTGCCATCCGTGAGGTACGCGCCCTCACACTGGTTGGCGGCAACCGCGCCGCCCCATAAAAAATGTTTGGGAAAACTCATGGTTTGCCCCTCCTTAGGTTTTCTTTAAGGCCCTTAGCGCAGCGCCTTACCTGCCTCAATATAACTAATGTCGTTAAAGGACTCGATGGTAAACTTCCCGTCCTGGTAAACAATCTTGCACACCGCCGCGTTGGCTAGAGCCGTGCCAGTATAGGTGAACCCGGGGTCGAGATCGGACAGCATGATGTTGATGGACATACCATGGGCCACCAAGAGTACGTTGCCGCCTTTCTTTGCCTGCTCCTGCGCAACTTCCCGCAGTTTCCCCTGCATACGGGCCTTGATCGTCGCCGCGTCTTCCGCCATGCCCATGGTATCAAGCTGTTTCGCCGCATCCGCCGACTTTAACCACATATACGGATCCTGCATCATTTCTTCTATTGATATGCCCATCTCCGCGACAAAAGCGGCAACCATAGCGCTGTTCGGATCCCCCTCAAACTGGCCATAACACGCCTCCCGCAACGCTTCTGTATCGTCCACCGGGTAATCCTTGCTCACGCGGTTTTGCGCCATCACCAGCCGGGCCGTTTGCCGCGCCCGCACGAGATCGCTTGAAATCACGTAGTCAAACTTCACGTCCCTAAGCCCGCGCCCCAAATCCTCGGCCACGGCTATGCCTTCCGGCGTAAGGGGGCTGTCCGCCCAGCCCTGCGCGAGGTCTTTCGTATTAAAAAGCGTCCTCCCGTGCCGGGTAACATAAATCGTTACCGGCTTCTCTCCGCCGCCGCCCGCAAAAACCGGCGCCGCCAAACAAACTGACACAAGCACCAGTAAACCGCAAAAAACCCTCTTGTTTCTCATCTCTTTATCTCCTCATATAGTATACGGTACTATCCCACAGATTACCCGTATCAACGGCCTATCCCTCATCCCTTGTTCCCGCTTACCGTAACGCCTTGCCCGCCTCAAGGTAACTCCTGTCGTTAAACGATTCGATGGTGAACGTACCCTCATTATAAACGACTTTGCTCACCGCCGCATTTTCCGGCGCTGTCGCGGTATGCTTAAACGCTGGGTCAAGATCGGACAGCATGATGTTTATCGCCTCCCCGTGCGTAACCAGGAGGATGTTGCCCCCTTTCTTCGCCTGCTCCTGCGCAACTTCGGTGAGTTTTCTCTGCATACGGGCCTTGATCGTCGCCGCATCTTCCGCGATACCCAGGGTATCAAGCTGTTTTATCGTGTCTGCCATTATCAGAAACATATTCGGATCCTGCGTCCACGTCTCTAGGTCTATGCCCCGTTCCGTGAGAATAGCGCCGAACACCACGTCGCCCGTCTCTTCCTCGAAACTGCCGAAGCAGGCTTCGCGGAGATCCTCCGTTGTTTCCAGCGGGTAATCCTGGCTCACGCGGTTTTGCGCCATCACCAGCCGGGCCGTTTGCCGTGTCCGCCCTAAGTCGCTGGAAATCACATAGTCAAACGGCACATCCCGCAGTCCGCGCCCTAAATCCTCCGCCACCGCAACTCCTTCAGGGGTAAGCGGGCTGTCCGCCCAGCCCTGCACGATCCCCTTGGAGTTGGCAATCGTCTGCCCGTGGCGGGTAACATAAATCGTTACCAGCTTCTCCCCGCCGCCGTCCGCTTGCTCCGGCATGGGCCTGGCAAAGACCCCGGCGGTGCAGAGGGTAAGCAGGGCCGCGGCGATAATACAACCTATTCTTTTCATTCTTCTCTCCTTATTCTTCGGGTTTTACCGGGGCGGTTCGGTGGTCTATCACGCCGGTAACCGGGGTCCCCGTATTGATATACTCAATCAACACCTCGCACAGGGTGTAGTCTTTGAGAACCTTCGCGGGAAGGTAGGGTTCTTCACCTCCAGGAAGCACCCACAAGGAATCGCTTTTGGTGGCGTATTGGTATGCCGCCTCCGGGTCCAGGGGCGTGCCGTCTGCCAGGGTAACGCTCACCAGCCGTTCCCCCACAGGAGCCTCGGCTTTGAAGCGGATCTGCATCCCGGACTGCTGCACAAAAGCGTTGTTTTCCTGGGGATAGGCGGACACCGCTTTTTCCAGCATCTCAAGAATCGCCTTGCCCGGCACGGTAACCGTACAGACTGGCATATCCAGATACAGGGCGGTCTGCACCTGCCCACGGGTTACCGGGCCTTCAGGCAGATCCGCCCGGAATCCCGGCCCAGGAAAGACCGCCACGTCAGCCTGGGTCTTCCAGCGCAGCGCGTCCATGAGCAAGTCCCCGAAATAGGATTCCCCCCGGCGGTTCGGGTCCCGCGTACCTGCAAGGGGTATGGGCAGGGTAAACACCACCTCATCCAGGTAGGCCGCGTTCAGGGCCTTGGCCTTGTCGATAAAGGCCTGTACTTCCGTGTCCGGGGTAATGCCGCTCTCCCCTTCGTGGCCTTTGATGGGTATAAGCCGGGCGGTTTTGGCAATCACCGCTTTGCCCGCCATGGTGAGGGTGATGACGCCGATGTTATTGCCAAACTCCCCGGTCTGGGCGATGAGTACGCCGCTGGAAACCAGGCCCTCCGGCAGAACCGTGTGGCAATGGCCGTCAATCAACGCGGTAAGCCAGGGGCAGTGTTCCGCCAGGTAGGTGCTGCGAATCGTTTCGTCCGGGTCTTGGATGCCCAGGTGTACCAGCCCAATGAAGAGGTCCGCCCCCTCCGCCGCCGCAGCCTTCCGGGACCGTTCCAGGGCTGCCACGGATTCGTCCCCTGTGACGCCTGTGGTGATGCCGATGAAGGCGATTTTAACACCTCCCAGGGTCTTTATGGCGTAATCCCGGATTTCCGGCACGGCTTTTTTCCAGTCTTCGCTGATATTGGCCGCCAGAACCGGGAATTTGAGCTTCGGCGCGAGGTCTTGGAAGGCTACTTCGGCGAACTGTTCATGGTTGCCCAGGGTAAAGACTTCATAGCCCGTGAGATTCATCACCGTCGCCACGTCCATGCCTTTGGACAGGGTGGCAAAGGGCGTACCGTCAAAGGCGTCCCCCGCCGACACCAGGACAACTGGGCGGTTTTCCTTCCGTAGAGCGTCTAC
This sequence comes from Spirochaetaceae bacterium, assembly GCA_031278935.1. Classification (GTDB taxonomy): domain Bacteria; phylum Spirochaetota; class Spirochaetia; order Treponematales; family Breznakiellaceae; genus JAIRLU01. The sequence goes on from JAITJK010000119.1 coordinate 5,224, forward strand.
ATAGCCTTTGACGTAGGGCTCGACCTCCACGTGGGAATGCACGTCGTTGGTGTGTACGATGGTGATTTCCTGTTCCCGGTTGGGCTGGGCCATAAGCTGGGGAACCAGCGCCACCATAAAAGCGATAAGGCTCGCGGTCCGCCGAAAAAACCTATACATATCCTTCTCCTTTCCACCTGCTCTGGAGGCGAGGTGACTTCCTGTGCAGGGACGCCCTACACGCTATGAGGGGTCTGACCCCGCCAACCACTTGCCCCGCACGTCCTTGCCCTTCAGGGGCTTCCCGGTTAAATTCATACCAGCCGCCGCTTGACTATTGACGTGCCACCTGAAGTTCCGGCGGGACGGATCACTCTTA
>JAITJK010000133.1 GCA_031278935.1 Spirochaetaceae bacterium
CACCCTCCCTAGGCCCCTCTTGTTCAGCGGCTTTTACGACGCCCCGGCGGTAGCGGCTTGTATCCGCTACGGAACCGGCGCGGAACTGGACCTGAGCATTGGCGGCAACTGGGACACGGTGAACGGCCGCAAGGTGCCCTTGCGGGTGCGGGTCGAGGGGGTGGTTCAGGATTTCGGCCCTGTTCACGCAGACCTGGCCGTGGTTTCCCACCGCAATCTGCGGATCACCCTCACCTCCAAACACATCGGTTTTGGGGATCCAGGACTCCTTCCGGCTTTGGGGATCCAGGCTGAGGATTATGGTCTCGTGGTAGTTAAGCTTGGGTACCTGGAGCCTTGTTTCCGCGCCCTGGCCACCCGGGCCATCATGGCCACCTCCCGGGGCTGCTCCAACGAGGTCCTGGAGACCTTGCCGTACACCAAGGTCCGCCGACCCATGTACCCCCTGGACCCAGAGACGACCTGGGCCCCTTGAGGCCTCTTCCAGGGGCAAAACATAGGAATTATTCTGATGATAGCTGGCGCTTGTAGGTTGCCTTGTCAAGGTTGACGCGTGAGCGGGTCTATCACTGCCAGCGACGGGAGTAGATATCCAGCTTAGACGGAGAGTGGACAGGCCGTTATGGACGCGATAGAAGCGGGGAGAAGGAGAGGGTGAAAATCTCAGGCACCCGGCGTAGCCAAATGGGCGGCGGCTCGCTGGCCTGCGGAAGCACCGATTCAGATCCGAACATGATCTTGAACGAGGGTTTATATCGGGGAATACCGTAGGAAATGGTATGGGCGCGAGTATTTACGCGGAATCCGGGAACTTTACCCTGTGGACGTCCCGGTCATACCGGACCGGGGCTGCATACAGTACCAACCCTCCACCCAGGCGGGATTGAAGGATTCTTGAGTCTACCCTGCGGCCTCTTGACATAACTAAAAAAATGAGTATATTATATACAATCGCGGCTGTCGTATAACGGCTATTACCCCAGCCTTCCAAGCTGGAGACGTGGGTTCGACTCCCATCAGCCGCTTTAGAGCTGCCGGAAAGGCGTTCTTCACCAACTGCGTAGCTGGTTCGGCTCCTCTATCTTCACCGTATCGCCGGATTGCTCTATTACATACAAGCCCAGCCGTAAAGCCTCTATCCTCACTGCATCGGGCATAATCGCCCCGGCTATGGCGCCTCGGATGCTTCGCGTATCTCCCCGTTTATCTTTATGGTTTCGCAGGAACTCAAGGCGGCTGATATGATCCCTCAGATCTTTTTCCGTGGGTTTAGTTTTCACTTCCACGCCTATGCTGTAGGTGTCATTTTCAAGCAGTATGTCAAACTCTGCGGCTACCCGGCCCGTATGGGGATCAACGAACTTGCGTTCTTTAGCGATATCGTGGAAATGATAGTGCAAGGCGTTAAATTTTTGGACGATATTGGGTAAGACCAGGTGTTCGGCTAGTTCTCCGAAGCGGTTATTCAAATACCCCATACTTTTCTGGAGTTCCTTCATGAGCCGATCCGTTTCCTTGTTATCATCCCGCAGTTCCCGGATGAGCCGGTCGGTTTCTGCTTTTGATTCTCGGATGAGCCGGTCGGTTTCCTGTTGCGTCTCCTTCATTTGCTGGCGGTTCTCCATGAACGCCGCCCAGACCTGCTCGAAATTTAACCCCATCTGGGGTTGTATTAGTTCTGCCATGGTATCCTCCTATAAGCATAGGTTAATCATATTAGCATAAGGTGGTCTCCACCATACCCGTGGGGCCGCCTGGTTTATGCCGTTCATGCTGTCTTGCTACCTACCGTACGGATAGGACGAACCGCATTAGAGTAGGAGGATTCAAGGGTATTAGGACAAGGTGAAGACCGGTTCATTTTCTTTCAGGATGACTTCCCCATCAACATCAAAGACCGCTTTGACCGTATCCCGCCTGAGTACCTCTGCCGGTTTTCCTCGGAGAAACACCCTACCCTGATTGATAAGGTACAACTCATCACAGAATTTTGCAGCCCAGTGCAGATCGTGGATGACAATCAGAACCGTCTTGCCGCTGTCCTTGAGGTATTTCATAATCAAAAGCTGGTGTTTTATGTCCAGGTGGTTGGTGGGTTCGTCTAGGATGACCGTGTCCGTTTCCTGGGCGATGGTTCGGGCCAGGTATACCAGTTTCCGTTCTCCCCCGGAGAGAGTACGGATGTTCCGGTTCAGAAAATGGCCGATACCGAGGACCTTCAGAGCTTCAGTTGCGATGGTACGGACGTTTCGCTTGCTTCCATAGGGATACCGGCCCATCTCTACCACCTCCCGGACGGTAAAATCAAAACCCATCCCCGTTTCCTGCCCGATATAGGAAACCATGCGGGCAATACTTTTCCTGCTGATGTTCCGTATGTTTTTTCCGTTGAGCAGAATCTCTCCCTTCTGATAGGCCACGATGGAGAAAAAGGTTTTTATCAAGGTAGACTTCCCGCTGCCGTTGGGTCCTATGATTCCCACCATCCGGTTTTCTGTGCTTTCCAAGGAAATCCCTCGGATAATTTGCCGTCCCCGGATGTTCACCTCCAGGTCTTTAAATGCCACCTTCATAATTAAACCCCTTCCCCAGAGTAATTCTTCTTTATCATCAAGTAAAGAAAGAAGGGCCCTCCAAAAAAGGCGGTAATGATGCCGATGGGCAATTCAGCAGCGCCAAAACCACTGCGGGCTATAGCATCCGCCCATATCAAAAATATCGCCCCCATGATGACGGAATAGGAGAATATCACCTTGTTGTTACTCGTACGGCAGAGGAAGCGGGCCATGTGAGGAACAATAAGACCCACAAAACCGATTATCCCGGTAACCGATACAAGAGAAGCAATCACCAGGGTAATGAAGAGCGCCATGAGCAGGCGGAATCGATTCACTTTGAGCCCCAGGGCAGTGGCCTCATCCTCCCCCATCATGATGAGGTTGAAATCCTGGTACCTCACCATGAAAACCAGGGCGCCGAGACTTACCGACAGGACACTCACCGGGAGAGTCTTCCACTGGGCCGCTGCAATACTCCCCATCTGCCAATTATAAACCGCGGCAATGCCCTCGGTACTCTTGGCCAAAAAGATAAGCAGGC
>JAITJK010000142.1 GCA_031278935.1 Spirochaetaceae bacterium
ATCTACGCGAAGAATCTGGGGGTCAACAGCAGCGAACTGTGGATTTCTCAGCCCGATACTGGGGAACAAGCCCTGGAAATCGCCGAAAACCTAGTCCGTTCTGGCGCGGTGGATGTCCTGGTGGTGGATTCCGTCGCGGCCTTGACGCCTCAGGCGGAAATTGAAGGGGACATGGGAGACGCCCACATGGGGCTGCAAGCCCGGCTTATGAGTCAAGCCCTGCGGAAGCTCACGGCTATCATCGGGAAGTCCCAGACCATTCTCATCTTTATCAACCAGATTCGTATGAAAATCGGCGTTATGTTTGGGAATCCTGAAACCACCACCGGTGGCAATGCTTTGAAGTTCTACGCCTCGGTACGCCTTGAGGTGCGAAAAATCGAAACCATCGAGCGAGGGGATGCCGATGCGATTGGGAACCGGGTACGGGTCAAGGTGGTCAAAAACAAGGTGGCTCCTCCCTTTAGGCGGGTGGAGTTGGAAATCATATTCGGCAAGGGAGTGTCCGCCCTGGGGAGTCTCTTGGATGGGGCGGTAAAGTACCAGCTTATTGATAAGAAAGGGTCCTGGTACGCCTATGGCGAAGAGCGCATTGGCCAAGGCCGGGATAATGCTCGCTCGTATCTGGAACAGAATCCGCTCATTGCCAAGGAAATCGAAGTCGCCTTACGAAAGCTCATGTTCCCGGATCGGGAAGAGCCGGCCCCCGCTGGGGAAGAGGCCGTGCCGCCCCCGGTCTTTGAAGTGGGGATCATCCCTGAAGCCCCGAAGCCCGCTGATACCCAGCCGGTGGATATACCTTTCAAGGCCCCTCACCGCGGTCCCGGCCGTCCCCCCAAGGCTCCCTCACCCGCTGAGGAGGCATAGTCCACCACTGGCCGTGTGGGTTAGAGGATGGAGTAAGCCCGATGTGGCAAGGCAAGGAGCCGCCATGACGTTTCTTTTCCCCTATGTATGGCAAATGGCTAGGAGGATTTTTTGCGGTTTTTGGAGACCACGTCAAAGACTACCGCCACGAGAAGTACCAGACCTTTTACCGCACGTTGCCAGTTAGAGTCGATGCCCATGATGGACATACCGTTGTTAAGAACCCCCATGAAGATGGCCCCTATCACCGCGCCGGAAATCGTGCCGGTGCCGCCATAGGCCGAAGCGCCGCCGATGAAACAGGAGGCAATGGCGTCCAGCTCGTAGTTGGTGCCTGCAGAAGGTGCCGCAGAATTGAACCGGGCTACGCACATCAGCGCTGCAATGGCGGACAGAAAACCCATGTTAGCGTAGGCAAAGAACAGCATACGGTTGGTGTTCACACCGCTCATCTTTGCGGCTTTTTCATTACCCCCGAGAGCGTAAAGATACCGGCCAGGAACCGTGTTTGATGTAAAATAGCTGTACACGAGAACAATCGCCGCAATGATGATAAGCACCACGGGAACGCCCTTGTTCCGCGCCAAAAGGAAAAATAAAAATAGTACCACTGCGGATATAACCAAAAGCTGAAACGCAAACATAAGGTCCGATCCAGTTTCGTAGCCCTTCTTTTTTTTCACCACTCGACCCATTACTTGGCTCACCACATATATCCCGACGGTTACAACCCCAATACCGACCGTTACACCGTAGGTTAGAGCCGCGTTTCCCGCACCGGGGATGAAACTCGTGAAGTAGGTGAGATAGTTCGAGGGAAAGGGAGAGATAGTAAGACCGTTCAACACGATGAGTGCAAGGCCCCGCCAAAGTAGCATCCCCGCCAGGGTAACAATGAATGGTGGGATTCTAATGTAGGCGATCCAAAAGCCCTGCCACGCCCCGATGAAGGTCCCCAGGGCAAGGCAGACCATAATACTGAGGTATAGGTTTGCGCCCTGGTTGACCATCAGGGTCCCAGCCACCGCGCCCACCAACGCGACAATGGATCCCACGGAAAGATCGATATTCCCACCGGTGAGGATGCAAAGCAGCATCCCAGAGGCTAACACTACCACGTAGGCATTCTGACTGATGAGGTTTGATATGTTGGCTGGGGCAAAGAGCGACCCTTTCCCCGAAAGCCCAATCAGGGCCTGGAAAAATAACATAACCACGACTAGGGCGATCAGCATGGTATTTTTTTTGATCGCCTTTTTTATGAGAGAATTATCCATAAGGCGCCTCCTTTACCGGTAAGCTTGAGCTTCCGTTTTCTCGGAAGCCAAAATAATAGCCATAATTTTTTCCTGAGAAGCGTCTTGACCGTCCAGCTCTCCCACGATACGGCCTTCGTTCATCACATAAATCCGGTCGCTCATACCCAACACCTCAGGCATTTCCGAGGAAATAATGATGACGCTTTTTCCTTCCCCCACCAGGTCGTTGATAATGGTGTAAATCTCGTACTTGGCCCCCACGTCAATGCCCCGGGTCGGCTCGTCCAGAATCAGAATCGCTGGGTCCGCGAACATCCATTTGCTTAAGAGCACTTTCTGCTGATTCCCGCCTGAAAGACTACCTACTTCTTGTAGAACGCTTGCGCTTTTGGTTTTCAATCGGCG
>JAITJK010000144.1 GCA_031278935.1 Spirochaetaceae bacterium
CAATTCTTGGCGGATCACTGCGGCGGCCAGTTCCGCTCCTGCCACATGGCAGGCGGTTCCCTGGCAGACCCGAATGAGATAGGTACCCTGGGGCTTGAACCGGAACTGGGAATAGAAGGTAGCCACCCCGTACAAGGTGGAGAGGGGAATGCGTGATTCCTTGGCTACGGCTTCCACTAGGTCTTGAGGAAGGTAGCGGTAGCGGCGCTGGATTTCCTGTAACAGGGGAATAGCGTATTCCGGCGCGGAACCGACCTTTTTGACAATTTCTTGGGCTTCTTTTACCAGGGGTATGGGTTCGGATGGTTCTCCGAAAGAACCGACAGGTTCGCCTGTAGTGCTACAGACCATAGATACTCTCCTTAACGACCGGACCAGCCGGACTTGACAATGGACTACACCGGACCTTGTTTTAAGCACAGGCCTAAACGCTTGTTTCCCTAAACAAGCATTCCGGAGACAAAACGTACAGAACCTTATGGACTAGATGGCAGGCGTGTTAAACGACCGTAGGGGGAATAGTAAGATACCGTACGTGTATCGTGATTGTGAGTCTAGTATATCCGTAAAAGCCCCCCCAGATCAAGCGCTCACCACCTGCCGCCACCTGCCGCCACCTGCCGCCACCTGCCGTGGAGGCGTATTGGGGGGCTGCGTGATGAGGTATACTGGCGTATATCGCTGCGTTCCCAGGACTCGTGAAGGGCAACCCGCCACCTAACCACACGAGGCCCGTGGAATAGGATCCCAGGCCCGTGGAATAGGCTCCGAAGCCCGTGGAATAGGCCCTGAGGCCCGTAGCATATCGCACCACAAGAGATGCAGGCCCCCGCTCTTAACCCCTAGGGCCGGTTGGGGGCTTTAAGCTCCCAGGGCGCCCACCGCCGGGGTATACTCAGGCACCGTGATGGTAACTACGGCGCCCCCTTCAAGCCGGTTTTCCACGGTGATGGTCCCCGCTACGGCTTCCACAAAGCGTTTGCTGATGGCAAGGCCAATGCCAGTGCCCGTACTTTTACGGGTGAAAAAAGGGTCCAACACCCGTTTCAGGTCTTCTTCCGGAATCCCACGGCCTCGGTCCCTCACCCGGATCACCACCGCTCCGTTATTCCTCTGAATAAGCCCGGTGATGCCCTCTTCCGGACCCCCGGCTTCCAGCGCGTTGCTCAGAATGTTCTCAAAAACCGACCAGGCCCGGTGGGGATCCATGAGAATCATCCCGGTAGTAAGGGATTCCGGGACGAGAATGTTCCGCCCGCAGAGCCGCTGGGAGGTCTCGGCCAGGACTTCGTAGCTATTCAGGGGAATCCGATGCCCCTGGGCTTCCCGCAGGTAATCATTCACCCGGTATATCAGGGCGGAAAGGCGCTCCACCTCCTCTTCAATAATGGTAAGTTCTTCCTGCCCTGTGTGGGGGAAGAGCTTACGCAGTATCCCCGTCTGGAGTCGAATGGAAAGGAGGGGGTTTTTGATCTCATGGGCCAGGGTGCTGGCCGCCGTGCCTAGGACCACCAGGTTTTTCTGGGCTTCAATCCGGTCCCGGTATTCCCGGTTGCGGAGATACAAATGGCGGATATACCCCATGAGCCCCAGCATCGCTAAGGAGCAGAGGGGAAATAAGCCCAGGGTAAGGGTTTTCATCCGCCAATACCCGGGGTGCATAATATCCAGGTACATATACCATTCCGGAGCCACCCACCGGGGCGGTATATGGGGACTGCGAGACCTATCAGAAAGCCGAGGACCCGTAGGTTTCTGATTGGGGGGGAGGATGAAGACAACCCGGCCCTGCTTCCCCGGAATAGCATACCGGCCAAAACGGCTGCGACGCCGGTGCTCCAGCATTCCCTGGTCAAACACCGGGGGAACCTTGCCCCAGTGGTACACCAGGGTCAGGTCCGGCCCATAGACCGCGAAACCGGAAAGCCGTTCCTTCAGCGCCGGATGGGATTCCATGATCACCCCAATATCCGCGTACTCCTGAAACCCCGTAGACAGGAGGCTTATCAACTGTTCATTCTCATTGTCCCGGATGAGCCGTGCGCGGTCCCGCATACTGCCCAGAACAAAACCAATCAAGGCGGAACACAAAAGCCACGCCGCCAAGGCCACAAGGCCCGATACGGTCCGTAGGGGTATGGCGGAAACCCGGTAGAATAGGGCGCTCCAGACCTCTAAGAGCCGACGTAAGGGCATGCTACTTGATCGAAGGCCCGCCTGAGCCTCTTTAAAAGACGAGCCGTGCCAGACCCCGGCTTATCAAGATATACCCCTGGTGTGGTGGCGTGGATGCACCTAGGTACACCTAAACGATACCCCGTCATAACCCTTCCTTACTTACCCCTCTCGCTGGTCCCTCAGAAGACCCGGACCATCCAGCCCTTAGTATCCGGCAGCGTCCCATACTGAATGCCTTTAAGGGTGTCCCGAAGCACTGCCGTAAGGTCGCCGGTTTTTCCCTCATGGAACACCACTTTTTTGTCCTGATAGGTTAGCGACTCAATAGGCGTGGCCCCCGCAGCGGTGCCGCTGACAAAACACTCTTCCCCTTCGCTCAAGACCTCGTCAATGGTGATTTTCCGCTCCGAGACGCGCACTCCCTGGTCCTGGGCGAGTTCGATGATGCTGGATCGGGTGATCCCCGGCAGAATCGTGTCCCCCAGCTCAGGAGTAACCAGTTCCCCAGAGCGTAAATAGAAAAAGACGTTACACGACGAGCCTTCCTCCAGGTATTTCCGATGGGTTGCGTCCAAATAGATACATTCCATGAACCCTGCGGCGTTAGCCTCGTATTTAGCCAAGGCGGAAATCACGTAATTCGAGGCCGACTTGATCCACCCGGTGCCTTTCGGCGTAGCCCGGATCCGCTCGGTAATGACCGCCGCCGAAGTCCCTCCGGAAAAGTAGCTGCTCACCGGGCTGGCAACCACCAGCACCCAGGGTTTCTCGGACAATGCCACGCCGATACCCCCCTCGGCGTAGGTGAAGGGCCTGACATAGACGGAATCCGCGCTGATGAAGGAATCTTGTTCCCATCGAGCCTGATACCAGGGCCTAAATCCCTGTTCCGCGTTTCGTTTCACCGTTTGCACGCAGGCGTCTACAAAATATTCCGGGGGGAAAGGGGGCATATAGAGCCCTTGCATAGAGTTATAGAACCGCGCGGCGTTCCGATCGGGCCGGAACAGGGCGAGTCCTCCGTCTTTTTGGGGCAGAGCTTTAAGCCCTTCAAAGCAGGAAAGCCCGTATTGGGTGGTATAGCTCACCAAGGGCATATCCACATACCAATTACGAGACTCCTCTAGGGCCTCCAGTTCAGCCTTGGGCAGGGCCGCTTCCGCTTCAGGGGTTTTATGGGGTTTTTCAAGGTATTCCCCCTTCCATTCCTTGTGTCCAAATTTTGCCCGGTATACCACGGGGTAACTATGCAATGCAAACGCCATTCTTGATGCCTCCTAGGTTGATGGTCTATTCTATCATGCGAACCCTATACCCCCCAAGCCCCTGCAACGCCGTGGGGCCTAGTCCCTGACGGGCCATTTTCTACGCAAGATTTTTGCCCCTATAGATCAAAACGCCAGTCGCCCATTAAACCTATCCAATAAGGCTCGGGGAACAGCTTGCTAGACTTTCCCAATATGCGCCGTACTTCGGCAACCAGGGTGGCTATATCAAAGCCGGTTTGTCAGCACCAGAACAAGGGGGACCAATATTTTTCATAAATGCGAGAGTTCCGGGCAGGCACCCTCTTGATCAATCCGTTCCCAATTTGTTAAAATAATACTATGCCAAGGTGGCTCAGTTGGCAGAGCGGCGCACTCGTAATGCGCAGGTCCCGGGTTCGATTCCCGGCCTTGGCTTAGAATATGAATCCCTGGAGTTTTATCCGGGGCGTATGAAGCAACCCCGCAGAATCCTCTGTGGGGTTTTGGTTAAAAGGAGCGGGGTATGCAGCAAGAAGCACGGGAAAACGCCATCAAGGCGCTGATTTCACAAATGACGCTGGAAGAAAAGGTCTCTCAGCTCAGTTACACTAGTCCTGCCATCGAACGATTGGGGATTCCGGCTTATAACTGGTGGAACGAATGCCTTCACGGAGTTGCCCGCGCAGGGATCGCCACCGTGTTTCCCCAAGCCATTGCCTTGGCTGCCACCTTCGATGAAGATTTTGTGCGGGAAGTAGCCTCGGCCATTTCTGATGAAGCCCGAGCCAAATACAACGAGGCCATTAAGCAGGG
>JAITJK010000164.1 GCA_031278935.1 Spirochaetaceae bacterium
TAACCTTACCCGAAGCAATTGCCTGGGCCCCGTATTTTTTTCCAATTACCTGGGCCTCTTCATCGCTCACCTCACCGGAGAGCTGATAGGTCATTTCCGTATTGATAAGGTTCAGGTCTTTCCGTTCCACCACGATGAGTTTTTTGTTATTCACCAATTTAGCGATTAACTGGTCGATCACGTAATCCGCCAGATCCTGGGGGGCATCAAAGTTAAGGACAATAATTTTTGTACCCTGGGATAACTCACGTTCAATCTTGACATGAGATTCTTGAATGGCTCTATCCAAGGCAATCGCCCGGTCTTGGGCAAGGAGACTCGTAAGGGCAAAACTTCCTCCCAAAAGTACACACCATACCCCTCTCCCTATTTTCATTGTCCTAAAAACCTCCTTGAAGTCGGCTTTCATAGGTACAGATATTTTATGCAAAAGGTTCCTCCTTTGTCAATAGAACCGCCCGTCCCAGCTGGGCAACGTTATTTACTTTTTCTGACCGGGAAATCCGTGACAGAATGAAAGAAAACCTTAAGCAGCATAACCGATACCAGACAACCCTGGAGGCGCCTCTTACACCACCTACCAGACGTACGGGTGATCGCTTTGACCCCCATACTGGCCGGATGGAACGAATCCACTGTATATATCGGTTCGGACCACGGTGGTTTTGGAAAAACGGTTCAGCCTCCACATGAAAATGTTCGGGGCGACCATGAGCGATGAGTTTCTGCCTGACCTTTTGTTCGGTAGAGGTAGATGATGTTGCCATGACAAATGGGTTGCAAAAGGAGGGGCTTGTATTATAAGATGATAGTATGAAACGCTTTAGCTTACTTTTTTTAGTCAATTTTATTGCCCTCACCGCCTTTGCTGAGGAGGCATTGGATTTTTACACCAATGAACTCAACAACGCCCTTACGGTCGTTGATCAGCTCAGTATATTGCGGACCGTCCGGAACGCGGAATTGGAAGATTCCGCGTCTTTTTATGCTACCGCCTTAAAGCGCCTCCTCCAGGTATACCCGAACATTCGGGAAGTCCGGGAAGTCCATGCGGCGGACGAGTGTATGCGCCTCATCGCGGAGCAGCTGAGTGAGGCCCAATATACCGAAGCTGGGCAGGACCTCTGGAGGGCCGTACAGGTGTTCCGCAACCCGGTGGTCAGGTCCGACGCCCTGATTGCCCTGGGTAAAGTGGGAGCCACGGATTTATTGCCCCAGGTGGTGCAGACGCTGCTGGATACCAATGCGGAACCCAGCATCAACCGGGTATCCGGGGAACGGATTGCGTATGGGGCGATCCTGGCCTTGGAAAGTTACCAAGACCCCACGGGGTATCTACCGGTGTATTTTGCCGCTCACGGCTGGTATTCCCAATGGGTGCGGACCCAGGCGGAAACCTCATTGCCCCTCATCGCCGAAGACCCATCCGAGGCCTTGCTTGCAGTGATCCATGGACCCGGGTATGCCTACACCTATAAGTACCTGGCCCTGAGATCCTTGGAAGCCTCCGAGGTGTCCGAGGAGTCTAAGGCCCAGGCCGCGTTGGCCGCCCTATACGAAGGCTGGCGGGGTTCCACCAATGCCCCTCAGCAGATCCGGGATTTGGTGAGTATGCGAAAACTCGCCATGGATATGATTGCGCGCTATGGCATCGAGGATGAAACGGTATACCGCCTTTTGGAACGTTCCTATATGAAGGGGATAGATGACGAAGAGCGGATCGCCGCCATTAGGGCCCTCTCAAAACTGGGTACCGAAGAGGCCGCCGGGCTTTTAAGTTCCTTCATTTCCTTGATAAACAACAGCCTGCAACGTGGTATCTTGACCCAGCGAGACGAGCGGATGCTCCGGGTCTTGCTGCCCTCCCTAGGGGCTACAGGTCAGAGCGTGGGGGAGCCGGTCCTCCAGCAGGTGCTTGCTCTTAATTGGTCCCAGGGAATCCATACCCACGCCCAGGAAGCCCTGGATAGCATCGGCGATTAACAGCCCTCCCCCATCCTCCAAAAACAAAAAGCAATTCGGCGTTGCCGAATTGCTTTAAACACAATACCGTACTCGTTTCCCAGGCAGACTGCCCCAGGGAAACTAGACGGTTAAAATCTGTAAAATTTCTTCCTCACTGGTAGCCGCGAGAATTTCCGCCCGCTTTTCCGCGCTTTTGAAGAGCAAACTTACTTCTGCAAGAAATTGCAGATGCGGACCCGTCTTTTCAATCGGGGAAAGGGTCATGATGAAAATCCGGCAGGGTTTATCGTCCAGAGCGTCAAAGTCCACCGGCGTATCGGAAATCCCGATACAGGCCACCAAATCATGGATCGTCGCACTTTTCCCGTGGGGAATAGCAATCCCATGTTTCATGCCGGTAGACATTTTCTGTTCCCGTTCCATCACCGCACTAAAGGCCGCAGCCCGGTCTTGTATTTTGTCCGCTGCAACGAGGGTGTCCAACAATTCGTTGATAATTGCGTCTTTAGTAGTTCCCTTCAAATGAAGGTTAATCGTTTCTTTCGAAAGTACTGTCTTGAGATTCATACATTTAGTGTAAAGTTCTAGGTATGAAAAGTCAAGGATTTCCATTGCTTTAGTGCAAAGAGTACCGAAAAGCACCATACCTCAGCGGAGAGCCTTGCCAAGTATCCCCCTCGTGTCCTATGCTCAAGGCTTAAGGATGGTACGTCTCCCTCATGCGTAATCCCCTCATCGCAACCTTGCTGGAATTGCGGGGTAATCCCCGGGCCTGCGTGTATACCGAACCCCTGTGGGGTCTTTCCATGAATCTGTGTTTGCCCTACGCCTCGGTGTATATGCTTGCCCTGGGCCTTTCAGACCTGGAAGTCGGCCTTATCGCGACGGTCTATATGATTTCCCAGGTGGTCTTTGCCTTTTTAAGCGGCCCCATTACGGATAAACTGGGAAGACGGAAAACCACCGCAGTCTTTGATTTCATTGCTTGGTGTATTCCCTGCCTCATCTGGATCCGGGCGGAGCATTTTGGGTATTTTCTTGTGGCGGCTTTGTTCAACGGCGCGATGAAAGTACCCACCAATTCCTGGGACTGCCTCATGGTGGAGGATGCGGACAAGAGCCGGATTACCCGGATCTACTCCTTGGTGATCGTCTGCGGGCAGCTTTCCGCCTTGTTCGCGCCGGTTTCTTCGTTCCTCGTATCCCGCATGACTTTAGTGGAGGCCATCCGGATCCTCTATATCAACGCTTTTGTGGTGATGACCACGAAATTACTACTGCTCTACCGGTTCTCCCAGGAAACCGCCACCGGCCGTATCCGCATGAGGGAAACCCGGGGGAAAAGTATCTTGAGCCTGGTACAAGGATACGGTGGGGTGATTCAGATCATGCGGAACTCCCCAGGGACCATCTTCGCCCTAATCGTCAGTGCCCTGGTGGGGGCGGTGGGGATGATCAACGCCACCTTTTGGCAGGTCCTGGTGAGTAAGAAGCTCTTGGTCCCGGATCCGCTACTTCCTCTGTTTCCCATGGCCCGTTCTCTTCTTTCTTTGGCCTTCTTTTTTACCGTGATTCCCCGTATTACCAAGGTACATCTCAAGACGCCTTTGCTCTTGGGCTTTGCCGCGTACCTACTGGGTCAGGGTATCCTGGTGTTGACCCCTACGGCCCAGGGCATCACCTACGTCATGCTGGGTTTTTCCCTGCTGTTTGACGGGTTTGGCGCGGGGATCCTCGCTATGCTGGCCGAATCCCTGGTGGCCCTGAAGGTGAACGCCCCAGAGCGGGCCCGGGTCATGGCCCTTCAGCATATGCTCATCATGGGGCTTACCGCGCCTTTTGGATGGATAGGGGGCCTGCTCTCGAGTCTATCCCGGGATCTTCCCTTTGTACTTACTGCAGGACTTTTACTTACGGGCTTTCTCGCAACCCTAGGCTACTACACCCGCCACCCGCTGTCATGGAAGCGTAGCCCCTGACAGGCCCCATGGTTAGGGGACGGGACACCGCTCGCCGCCTGATCCGCCGCTCAGTTCCGTTACGCCCACCCGAGGCGCCCGCGTGAAGACCAGCTCCACAGGCAGGCCGTCCGGGTCAAGGGTGTGCAGCCGCAGGACCCCTGAGGAGGCATCTCCCAAAGAGAACTCCCAGTGGTGTACCTTCTCAAGATAGGCGAAATACGCGGCTTCCGGCAGCAGCGGGGCCGGGCTGAAGCGTATCATTAAGGTTGCTGCGACGGGTTGAATGGCAAGAACCTGCCCAGCTCCCAGGGTATAAGAAGCAAAATAGCGGTTGGGAGCGGCAGTACCGCTTAAGCGCTGGAGATCAAAGGACAGAGTATAATCGCCGCCCACCCCTTCGGGGTCTGACCCCGGAGCAAGGACTTCGAGGTCTGACCCTCGTTTCAGGGCCGCCAGCTGCCATTCCGTGCCCGCAATGTCGCGGTAAAAAGAGGTATCCCGCCGCGCGGAAGCCGTGAGGGGGCCTGTGGCAATAAGACCGCCCAACAGAAGCAGGGAACAGAAAAACACAGAACGAGGCATACGCCGCTCCTTCATGGTGGATTTTTCTAGAGGTGAACTTCCCCTACTCTAGCGCCCCGGCAAGGAACGACACAAGAGGCCGTTCCGATGGCAACCCACAAACGCAAGGACAGCATGGTTTTCCGAAATCAGCCTTGTTGAGTGCAAACTTGCGAGAGGTTCCCCTGATGGGGTACAATAGGGAGTATGTCTAGATCCCGCCATACCCTGCCCGAACTGATGTATCGTACGGCCCATTCCCGCCTGGCTTTAATCCTTCAAAGCGTCTTTATCGGTTTTATCGTCGGTTTCGTTATTGCTCTCTTTCGGTATCTCTTGACCCAGGTAGACGCCCTGCGCCGAGGGATTTACGCAGCCCCCCATAGCCTTCCCTATTGGCTCGCCTGGGCTGCTGCGCTGGGGGGTATCGGCCTGTTCCTGGGCTGGACCGCCAAGACCTGGCCCCTCACCAAAGGGAGTGGTATCCCCCAAATCAAGGGCGCCCTCATGGGCGTTCTGCCGCTACAGGTGATCGAGTTACCCGTGAAGCTCGTAAGTGGTCTCCTTGGCCTGGGCACGGGGCTTTCCCTGGGCCGGGAAGGGCCTTCCGTCCAGATTGGGGCTTATGTGAGTAAAGGGGTGGTCTCCCTTTTCCCTAAACCTGAACAGGAAGCGCATTGGCTTATCGCCGGTGGTGCTGCCGCAGGGGTAGCCGCGGCCTTTAACGCTCCCCTTGCGGGGGTACTTTTTGTGCTGGAAGAGTTGCAGGCATCCTTTTCGCCCCTCTTTTTGGCTTGCGCTATGGGAGCCTCCATGAGCGCCGACGCGGTGGCAGGGTTCTTCTTTGGCTTAGGGCCGGTCTTTGACTTCCGGTATATCCAGGTCCTGGCCCTGGTCGATATACCCTGGATTATCCTCCTGGGGGTGATCTGCGGGCTTCTGGGGGACCTATTCAAGCGGCTTTTGTACGGGGCCCTGAACAGCTATGATCGCTTGAGGATTCCCCCGCTCCTGAGGCCGGTGATCCCCGTGCTGGTTTCCCTTCCCCTGGGCTTGCTGTGGTTTGACCTTCTGGGCGGAGGCCATGATCTTATCGAATCCCTGGCCCAGGGGGAACGGACGCTTCCGGTTCTCGCGCTGTTACTGGCTGGGAAGATACTTTTCACGGTCCTCTCCTACGGCTCAGGTACCGCAGGAGGGATATTTCTGCCGCTTTTGGTCTGCGGTGCTTTAACCGGGAATATGGTGGGCCTTGCCTTAGGGCATCTGGGGCTCATCGAGGCGGGGCATAACCTAAACTTCATCATCTTGGGGATGGCAGCTTTTTTTACCAGCGTGGTCAAAGCGCCCATCACGGGGATTGTGCTGATTCTAGAAATGAGCGCGAACTTCAATCACCTGGGGAATCTGGTGCTGGTGTGTTTCTGCGCCTTGATTACTTCGGAGCTCATCAATTCCCTACCGGTGTATACGGTCCTCTTGCAACGCCTCTCGCCCCCTTGTCGTGAGGGCGTAGCCTTAGACAGGCCGGCCCCCAGGGGGCCTTAATGCCCGCAACAGGCTGTGTGACTAGGTGGCCAGTGGCGCCGCGCTGCGGGTCTGGAATTGCGCGGATTAGGTCAAAGAGGACTTGTTCCTTAGTCAAGCGTGGAATCTCGAAAACACTCAGAGCCTGTGCCGTCTGGTTTACCTCTTTAGGCTCGAGCGCCGGTACTAGGGTTTTGCTAGGGGATCCCGTCGTACCCGGTTGTTGATACTGACGACACTATGGGGACTATCCTTGTGGAAAACTGCTCTTGAAGAAGGACGTGGTATCCTCATAAGTCCGAGCTGGACTGCCTACGGAATTGCTTGCTGAACTGCATCCCCATGAAAATATCGGGGCAACCATCAGCGCTGAGTTCCTACATAACGTCTTGTTTGGTAGGGGTAAATACCGTTGCCCTGTCTTGGGGGTCCTTGCTTCTTTTCTGATTTCTCGCTACTGTGAGGGTCCAATCTCCTTCTATGTATAAAAGGACGGCTCGCATGAATGAAGCATTACGCAGGCGACTTGAGTCTCCCCAGGCCGCAGCCCTCTTACGCTCCCTCTACGGTCCGGGGGAACTGGAATCCGCCAAGCGCCGCTATGCCTCCCTGATTACGGGGATGGTGGACTTGGTCTCCCAAGAGCATCCTGAACTCGCTGCGGACAAAGTCGATACGGTTCGCTTCTTTACGGCTCCAGGGCGGACCGAACTGGGGGGTAACCACACGGATCACAACCATGGTAAGGTACTGGCCGCCTCCATTCAACTGGACGCGGTGGCCTTGGTCTTGCCCCGGGACGATACCCAGGCGCTGTTTCGTTCCACCGGCTACCCGGACGTGCGGATCGATCTCGCGGACCTAAGCCCTCGGGCTGCGGAAGAGGGAACTACTGAAGCCTTGTTGCGCGGGGTCGCGGGAACCTTGGCCGCTGAAGGGCTCAAACTGCGGGGTTTTACCGCTCAGGCGGATTCAACGGTCTTTGCCGGTTCCGGGCTTTCCTCCTCTGCGGCCATGGAGGTCCTTTTCGCCGCGATTTTGGATCATCTCTATGGAGAGGGAAAGCGCTCGGCCCTGGAACTGGCCAAAATTGGGCAAAAAGCGGAAAACGCCTATTTCGGAAAACCCTCCGGACTGATGGATCAAACGGCCTGCGCCTACGGAGGAGGGGTACTCATTGATTTTGAGCATGAACAACAGCCTCATATCCAGTCGGTCCATCTGGACATGGAATCTTGCGGCCTCTGCCTTTGTGTGGTCCATACCCGGGGAAGCCACGCAGATCTCACCCCGGCCTATGCGGCTATTCCCCAGGAAATGAAGGCCGTGGCCCGGTTTTTCGGGAAACCGGTGCTGCGGGAATTGGATCGAGGGACCCTCCTCGCCCATACCCAGGCGGTGCGGAAGAAGGCCGGGGATCGAGCCTTCCTGCGGGCCCTGCATTTCTTCGATGAGAATCAGCGCGTGGATGCCATGGGAGCCGCCTTGGAAAAGGTGCAGGTCCTCAGTGGTGCGGAACGGACCGCAGCTCTGATGCAGTACCTCTCGCTGGTTACTGCATCCGGAGATTCTTCCTGGAAACTCTTGCAAAATCTCTCGGTACCCCAGGAGCCCCAGGATCAAGGGCTGCCCCTGGCTTTGGCCCTGACTCGATCCTTTTTCGAGATTCCGGGAACCCCGGATACGCGGCTTTGGGCCGCCCGGGTTCACGGTGGCGGGTTTGCTGGAACCATCCAGGCCTATATACCCCTTGAGGACCTGGACGCCTATCGAGCTCTGATGGAATCGGTTTTCGGTCCTGGGGCCCTTACCCCCTTGCGAATTCGATCTCAAGGAGCGGTAGAGCTGCCCTTGTAAAGGGACGCTTTCGGCCCTTTTTACCTTGACCCAGTCCCTGCCTTTGGAAAAAGCGCGGTAACGAAGTAATCCAGACAGACCGCTTCTGCACTGAATTGCTTTGTTTTGCTCGCTCATGGTGACTGCACTAAGTAAAACGGTTTATTCGGATAATGCACAGGTCCTTTTCTTCCTCGCGAACTCATGTCTTTATAGTAATTTTTGAATCCACCTTGTCTATTTTTTTAGACATATTTTATCCCCCCTTCGATTTTATTCAATGGTTTAGGGATTTTTACGGTGATTTGGCATATAGGGACGAGCAATTCTCCCCCCAGGCTTCAACACGGGAGTATACCTCATCCTGGTATAGAATCTGCTAGTAAATAGGTGATGAAGGCAGTATCTGTACTAAAAAACGACCTGTTTATGCTTCGGCATTCCGGTATAACTCTGGGAACCCTCGAACTGGGGGAGCTTAAAACCGAAGTTATCAGAAAATCCATCCACTTTCTTATAGCCCTGAGTCCCAGCATGGCCGCCATAAGTCGGCCCTTTACGCTGTTTCTCCTTATGCTGGGTACCGTGGTCTATACCCTTATGGAAAGCGCCCGGCTTGTGGGAGTAGAAATTCCCCTTATCTCTTCCTTGACCACCATGGCTTCCCGTTCCCGGGATAAAGGACATTTCGTCCTTGGGCCGGTTACCCTGGGTATCGGCGCTTCTTTGGCGCTGCTCTTATACCCGGATCCGGCGGCTTCCATCGGGATCTACGCCTTGGCCTTTGGAGACGGACTGGCTAGTTTGGTGGGTAAACTCTTCGGACGGATTCGACCCACGTTTCTTTTGGGGAAGAGCCTTGAAGGTTCGGTGGCCTGTTTTATCGCGGTGTTTTTTGCGGCCTATCAGGTCTCGGGTGAGTATAAAACCGCATTTTTGGCCGCCGCTAGCGCCACGGTGGCCGAGGCCCTACCCCTGAAGGATTACGATAATCTAGTGATACCCTTGGCCGTCGGATTTATGGTGTATCTTACCAGACTGTAGG
>JAITJK010000240.1 GCA_031278935.1 Spirochaetaceae bacterium
ATTGCCCTTCTTGTATCGGCGCCTTTCACACTTGGCTCAAGAAGCGCTACGGTTCCTTAGACGACTTGAACCGGGCGTGGTATACCGCCTTTTGGAGTCATTGTTTCAGTTCCTGGGAACAGATATATCCGACGGATCCTTCTATCCACGGCCTGATGCTGGACTGGCAACGGTTTACCAGCGATATGACTATTGATTTTTTTCTCGCAGAAACCGCGCCGCTGCGCCGCCTCACCCCGGAGATTCCGATAACCACCAATTTTCAGATGCCCGATGTGGGACTCGATTATCACGACTTTGCCCAGCATGTGGATATCATTAGCTGGGATAACTACCCTGAATGGCACCGGCACGCCGATGATACGGCGGTTGCCAGTAAAGCGGCTTTTTTTCATGATTTGCACCGGTCCTACAAACATCAGCCTTTTTTGATGATGGAATCAAGTCCCGGGGCGACCAGTTGGCAGGGCATCAGCAAAAAGAAAAAACCCGCCGTGCATATACTGTCTTCTATACAAGCCCTGGCCCACGGTTCAGCGTCAGTTCAATATTTCCAGTGGCGCCAGAGCAGAGGCGGTATGGAAAAGTTTCACGACGCGGTTATAAGCCACCTCGGCGCGGATGATACGCCCCTATTCAGGGACGTACAAGAAGTTTCCACGATATTGGAAAAACTCGCGGCCTCCGCGCCGGCCCTCATGGAATCTTCCCGTCAAAAGGCGCAGGTCGCGGTGATATACGACTATCAAAACGGCTGGGCCTTGCATAACGCTGCGCTTCCGCGAAACCAAGAGAAAAACTATCAGGAGGAGTGTATACGCCACTACGGAGCCCTGTGGAGCCTGGGGATTCCTTGTGATGTGATTGACTGCTTGCATACTTCCTTTGACCAGTATAAGCTCATTCTTATGCCTATGCTCTATATGCTCAGGGAAGAGAGCGCGGAAAAAATCAGGGACTTTGTCCGCCGGGGTGGCGTCGGGGTGGCCACCTATCTGACGGGCCTTGTGAACGGAACGGATCTGTGCTATCTAGGGGGAAGCCCCGGCAATTTAACGGATGTGTTCGGTCTCGCCGTAGCATCAACGGATGTTATTGCAGACTATGAAACCCAGACTCTAGTGCTGGGCGAGCAAGTCTACAGGGCCACCCATTATGCCGACGAGCTGCGTCTGCGAGGCGCTTCGGTCCTGGGGGTATTCCGTTCCCCTTCCGGGGGGGAACGCCCTGCGGTAACGGCCCATGATTATGGGGCGGGACAGGCTTTGTATCTTGCCGCTCGGACGGACGGCGCGTTTCTCAGGGATTTTCTGGGGAGTCTTTGTGAGGACCATGGTCTTCATCCTTGCGTTCCTTGGGAGATACCCCCAGGGGTTTCGGTACAGAAACGCGGGGAGGTACTTTTTGTGATGAATTTTACGGAAAAGGCTGTGAGGCTTTCATTCAAGGGATTGGGGTATTATGATATATTGCACTGTTCGGCGGCTCAGGACCGCCCCACGCTGCCAGCCTATGGCCTTATGATCCTGCGTCCCCATGGATAAGCCCGGACCCAAAAAGAAAATAACCCAGAACGATGTTGCCCGATACGCGAGGGTTTCCCGCAGCATGGTGTCCTATGTGATTAACGGTAGCAGCCGCATGGTTGCCCCGGAGACGCGGAACAAAATTATCAAAGCTATAGAGGCCCTTGAGTACCGTCCGAATAAATTCGCCCAGGCCCTGTTGTTGGGCAAGTCCGAGGCTCTGGGGGATAAGCAGATTGGGGTGATTCTCTGTAACAGCGAAGTATTCCTTCGCCCTTATTACGCGGAGATTCTCGCGGGCATTCATCTTGCGGCCTATGAAAAATCCTATCATATCCATTTCATCCGGTTTTTTGAGGAGCTCAAGAATCCCATCCTATTTAACCAGCTGATTCATCCGGAAGAGATCTGCGGCCTCCTTTTGGTAGCCACCGATCAGGTCCTCAAGACTGATCAGGACTGGCATATCATAAGCCGTATCCGGGAACGGATTGCCCAGATCGTTTGTGTGGAATGGCAGACATCGGGGCTTACCTCAATTTTCTTTGACCGCCACGGCACGGCCCTTAAAGCGACAGCCTATCTGTTCGATCAGGGCTACCAGGACATTGCCTATATCGGCGAATCGGACGAAAGGATTTCCGGTTTTAAGCAGGCTTTCCTTGCCCGGGGTATGGATAGTTCTCGGCTGTACATTGACGGCAGCGCCCGGGATATGCCCTCTGGTTATGCGGCTATGGAAACCTTGTTCCGCGCCTGTGAGCAGGGGAAGCGAGCCCTGCCCCAGGGGATCTGTGCAGGATGCGACGAGGTTGCTATGGGCATACTGACTTTGTTACATGAGCGGCGGGTTGCCATCCCTGCTACCATCGGCCTTATCAGTATTGACAATATTGAAATGGCGGAATATGTGTTCCCCCCTTTGACCACCATGCATATTCCCAAACAGGCTATGGGCTACCAGGCGGTAGACATGATCATAAACCACACGGCCCATCAAGGGGACCGCGCCCGGTCGGTTTCCCTGCCCTCCTCCTTGGTTATCCGCAAATCCTGCTGATCCTTTTCCCGAAGGAGTGTCCCAAGGCTGTGGAACCTTGGGCACAAAAAGAGTATCATGGTTCCATGAACGGCGTGTTGCACAGTGAGGTAGCCCAGGGGTGTCCCAGGGATTGGGAACGGGCGGAACTGGAATTGCTCTTTGATATAGCCCGGACCTTTGATAAGTATGTGGAACTGCGGAGCGCCTTAGGCCCCCTCTTGAGTCTCCTGGAAATCCGGGCGGGCCTCACCTGGGGTATGGTTACCCTCTTGGACCGGTCCACGGGGCTGCTCAAAATAGAAGAAGCCTACGGCCTCTCCCCGGAAGAAAAAGAGCGGGGCCGTTACCGCCTAGGAGAGGGCTTGGTGGGTCGGGTCTTTGAATCCGGCCAGGCTATTATGGTGCCGGACCTCTCTAAGGAGTCCCGATTCCTCAACCGGGCAAAGAACCGTACCAGGGCGGATATGGAGGGGCTTACCTATTACTGCGTCCCCATCCGGTCCCGGGGCGGACTTATCGGCACCTTGAGCGCGGAACGCCGTATTCAGGACGACCCCGGCAAGGCCGATTTGGAGCCTCAGATGTTCCGGGATCGGGCCTTACTGGAAAAAGTCTCGGACATCATCGCCGATTCTGCCAAGCTCCGGGAACGCATCCTGGAAGAACAGTTTCGGTACCGCCAGGCCGGGGAACGGCACGGCTATCCCTTGGAAGAGCGTAACCTTTCAAGCCACATCGTCGACGCCCATAGTCAAGGAGGCCGGATCGCCAAAGGAAGCGCCATCATGGGTACGGGCAAGGCCATGCGAGGGGTGTACGAGCTGCTCAGCCAGGTGGCCCCCAGCGACGCCACGGTCCTTATCACCGGGGAAAGCGGCACCGGGAAGGAACTAGTAGCGCTGGAACTCCACCGACTTTCTAAGCGCGCGGGGGCGACTCTGGTCAAGATAAACTGCGCGGCTCTACCAGAATCGGTTATTGAAAGCGAGCTCTTTGGCCATGAGAAAGGGGCCTTCACCGGAGCCACCAGTCAGCGCAAGGGCCGCTTTGAGCTGGCCCATGAGGGGACGATTTTCCTGGATGAAATCGGGGAGCTCTCTCCGCAGATTCAGGTCAAACTCCTTCGGGTCCTGCAAGAGCGGGAGCTGGAGCGGGTCGGCGGCACGGCGACCATCAAGGTCAATGTCCGGCTCATTGCTGCGACCAACCGGAATCTGGAGAAAGCGGTTTCGGAGGGCCGGTTTCGGGAGGATTTGTACTACCGGCTCAACGTATTCCCCATCCACGTCCCTTCCTTGCGGGAACGGAAGAGCGACATCGTGCTTTTAGCAGATTATTTTACCGAGAAGTACGCGGAAAAGAACGGCAAACTCATAAAGCGCATATCCACGTCGGCCCTGGATCTACTGACTAGTTATTCCTGGCCCGGTAATGTCCGGGAACTGGAGAACTGTATCGAACGGGCGGTGATCCTTTCTAACGATCAGGTGATCCATTCTTATAACCTGCCGCCGAGCCTGCAATCTGCGGTATCCACCAAAACCGAGCCTATCACCACGCTGGAGGCGGCCCTTTCCCGGCTGGAAAAGGAACTCATCATCGAGGCTTTGAAGATAAGCGAGGGGAATATGGCCGCCGCCGCCCGCCGCCTGGGAATCACGGAACGGCAGATGGGCCTGCGGGTCCGGCATTACGGCATCAACTGGCGACTCTATAGGCCGGCCAAAGTCTAAGCGCTTCGCTTAGGACCGGCTCCATAAGCCCCGTTCTTGTTCCTGGGCGGTCTCTTCCAGGTCAAGGAATTCCTCCATAAATTGAAAACGGAAGTACGGGTAGGCATAGGCATAGCCTTCCTGGATTAAGCGGGCATTGAAACAGGTTCCATCTTCGGTATAGATATACCCCAGCAGCCGGCCATACCGGTCCCGCAAGTCCCAGTCAAAGGCGAGGTATACCTGCTTACCGAGGAGTTGCGCTTTCGTAAAGGCGCTGGCCTCAGGACCAAAGTCCTGAACCGGTTTATCAGGATGGACCGTTTCCGGGGTATCCACCCCGATCATACGGAGGGTTTCCTCCGGCTTGAGGTCCGATGGAGGATTCGCAATCCGTACCCCTACCGTATCTCCATCTAGGGAACGGACTACCTCCGCAAGGAGCATTCGGGAGATATCCCCTTGGGAACTCTTGGTAAGGGCTTCTGTATCCACCCGGTATAATCCAGGAACCGGCGGCTCTGACGGACCCGTGGCCGAGCCGGGAGCGCAGCCCGTTATGATCAGGCTGATGATGCCCATGAGGCATCGTTGGAATAAGCTGGTTTTCATCATCCCTCCGTTCCTTGAGTATGCCACAGATCTGGCTCTAGGCCAGCCCTTTCTTCGATGGAATAGGAAAACGCCCATACCCTTACGTCCACACTACTGCGCCAATCCTTTCCGGTAGTGCTCAAGGTAAATGGATCTTAACATGATTGCGCCGGATGCCCTATACTGGGTCATAGACCATGAATAAAATATTGCAAGAAAAAATCATGGAGGCCTTTTCTGCGGTGCTTCCCATCACGGTGATCGTCCTTATCTCCAGTG
>JAITJK010000274.1 GCA_031278935.1 Spirochaetaceae bacterium
TACGATGAGGCTTGAAGAAATTTCGGCGTTCATCTTAGTTCCCGTATCAATGATGTTCTTGAGGTTTACCCGCCGGGGAAACACCACCAGCATTCCCCGGCGTTTTTGGGAGAGAATCTCTGCGGCGGTAACCACCGCTTCCAGATGCCCCAGCCGAGGTTTACTGTCCGGGCGAAACAACTCGGTCTGACCCAGACGCAGGATGATCTTCCTGAGTTCCGGCTGAAAGACGATGGCCACGGCCACAAAGAGCCCAGGAGCCAAGATGTTGAGCACCCACTGTAAGGTACTTAGTTTGAATAGCACCGCAAGGCCATAGACCAGGGCCAGAAACCCCGCGCCTTGGAACATTTGCATCACCTGGGTTTTGACCAAAAGTTCATAAGCCTTGTAACACAAAAACGCGAGGATTACCACATCCAAAACCGGACGAATGGTATCATACACTGCGGTAAGCCGCTGAAGCCATTCCAAAGCATACCCTTATCGTAACGCATACCGGCCTCTTGGGTGGCCCCTGTACGCGCAAGATCTGCACGGACACACCTATGCACCTTTAGCATAGAGGAGACCGCCGCTTTCTGCAACCCACCACAGCAAATGGCGGCAGGAGTTAGAATTGAATGACTTTTGGGGCACTGCTAAAAGACTCGATGATCGCCCTGGCGTCTTTGAGATACAGCACTTGGGTATTACCATCCTCTGCGGCATACCGGGCTTTCAACTGTGGATAGGTGTCCAGCATGTGCTGCCGGGCCTCAATACGGTCGTCTTCTACGGCCACCGCTTGGATACGAATCCAGGTATCTCCCATCATAGCACAGATCTCGATATGAGGATTTGCCCGGATTTGCTTGGACACGTTTTTGGTCTTCCCAGTCTGAATATACAGTTTGCCTTCGAATAGGTCCACCGTTCCAAAAGGCCGAACCCGGGCTTGTGCGCCGTCTACAGTGGCAAGATAGTAGGTTCCGCTCTTTTTTAAAAAATCGTACACTTCTTTCATAGGTTTGTCCTTGCTCAGGAGTTGATATGAGACTAAACGCCTCCCCATGACCATACCACACCCCCAGAGGGTCCACAATAGGGCGCACCTCGCTTCGGATATTGGCCACCCCAGAGAAATCAGCTCAAGAAAACTTTTGAAGAAATCCAGCTCAAGTCTCCCCGATCTCCTCCAGCTCTTCGCAATCTTCATATCCGCACCGGACCACCGTAAAGGCTATGACGATACAGTCTATGCGTTTGTGCCGGATATTCCCGTATGCCCTGGGCCACGGCAGGTAGCCATTGAATAAGCATCCCAAAAAGCGGATACTGATACCACTATAGAGAAAAAATAGAAACCAGTGAGGGAGGATCCTTGGAGGACACGATGAAAGCGCTTGTTTTGGGTATTGTTATTCTTTTTGGGGTAGTATTTTCGGTCTTGCCTACCGGGTTGGGGTGGGGGAAAGATGTCTTGGTCTTTCTCAAGGGAGCGCTGCCGGTTATCGCCGCCTTTATCGGGCTCATTTCCCTGTTTATCGGGATTGCGGACATTAAGGATATGCGGGAAATCAAGAAAGAAGAAGCCCTGGGAGAAGAGGAAAAAGCCGTCCCCTAGGGGAAGGCCCCCTTTGGCGCGGCTCAAGGGGCGGAGAAGGGAACGCTCAATACCTGCCGGTTCAAGACAATGACTACCCGGCCTTCCCGTAAGAGACGGCGGTTCTCTTCCGACGAGACAATCTGTAGGGCGTCTTGGCGATCAATGATAGGATCGGTGAGGTGAATCCCAAACACGCCCCGGGCAATGATCCGCAGGGGGTTCGTCCCCACAAGGCCAATGAGGTCATCTTCAAGACCCGAAGGGGTGGCCATGAATATTTTCCCTGGAGAGACGTACCGGACGATACTACGCACCTGTTGGGAGTCTACCATGCTCTGTTCGTATATCAGGTTCATGGCGCTGTCCCAAATTTTGGGGAAAAGACTGGGTCGGGCCAGGGCAGTGCCGTGCCGGCCGTGGACTGGTAGGGCTTCGTCCGCGATGATGAGAATCCCCGTATAGGGAACGGTTGGCACCGGAATGAGCAGCCGCATACTCTCCACAGGCTGCTTATGCTGCATGAGTTCCCCCACTAGCTTGTACAGGTCCAAGGTATATCGGGCGGACATGGAGGCCAAGTCCTGGCTTAAAGCCGGGGGAATCTTTTGGGCGGTGCCACTTATGGTCTCACTTTTAAAGGAGAGGGTCCCCTGGTTTAATATATCCCCCAGGGTATTGGCGGAATCCACCACCAGGGACAAAAGATAGGGTCGTATGAGATAGGGGTATTCCCCCTGGATCAATTCCTCCGCCTGGATTCTACCAGTGGGGATTCGCACTCCTGCGGAAGCGAGGTCCATGGTTATAACGGCGTTTACTTCCATCTGTTCCCATTCAATGGACCCGCTAATGGCCATCTGGGTTTCCCCAAAGGCTAAGGTCGCTACGATAAGGAGTAAACTGGAAAGTATCGGTGGTTTCATAGTTACCTTATCGGAGTTTTGAGGTGTTTTCCCTCATGGAGAATATCCCCTAATCCCATACCATTGGCGTTGGCCAGGACCTCCGGGGCAATATTGTAGGATCGGGCGATGGACCACAGGGTTTCGCCGGACTTCACCTGATGCACCCCGTCAAAGCGGGTCTCCTTCTTCGCTGAACTTGGAGCGCCGGGCCCCTGGGGGTCCTTAAAGGCGGGGATCAAGAGCCGGGAACCGATTTTGAGGTACTTCGCCTGGGTCCCGGGATTGGCGTTGAGAATATGATCCACCGATATTCCATAATGCAGGGCTATGGCCGAAAGAGTATCTCCCGATCTAACCGTATGGAAGTAGTATTTAACTAGGGCCAGGTCATGCCGGGCCAATACGGCGGCAATCGCCGGGGCATCGGTCGCCCGTACCTTGAGCTGGTAATTCGGATCCGGGGGGGTTACGTTAAACAAGAGTTCCCGGTTAACCCGCTTGAGCTCGTCGGGATCTACCTCCGCAGCCAGGGCCAATAAGCCCAGATCGACGGTCCGGCCCACGGGAAGACGGGTCCAGCCGGGGTCCTGGGGCCATACGGGTTCCACACCGAAGCGTCGGGGATTGGTCATGATATAGGAGATGGCCAGCAGTTTGGGTACGAAATGAATAGTTTCCTCGGCCAGTTCCTTCCGTTCCGACAGGGCCCAATAGTCCTTAATGCCGGTTTTCTGCATGATCCGGGTTACGGCCCCCAGTCCCGTGTTATAAGCCGCCAGGGCTAGGGCCCAATCCCCGGTCTGCCGGTAGTTGTCCTCCAACTTGCTCAAGGCCCCCACGGTGGACTTCCAGAAATCCATCCGTTCGTCCATCCACTCGGTTACCCGCATATCATAGGGGGCAATGCTGTTCTTCATAAACTGCCACAGCCCGGTGGCACCGGATTTACTGACTGCAGAGGAAATATACGCCGATTCAATCACCGGAAGATACAGCAATTCCTGGGGCAGATTGCGGACTTCGATTTCTCGGTGGATAAAGGCCAGATAGGGAGCGCCCCGGTGCATAATGGCATTGAGCCAAGCAAGACCCTGGGGGCTGGAATAGCGGCGAAGGTACTCCTGCGTCAGGGCTTGGTCAAGGCCCGGTATGGCCGGCTGCCACCCCGGCGGAGGATCGACGCTCCTTCGTTCCACGTCGGCCACGGCCCGTAGGCGCAGGGGGCGAAAGAGCTCTAGGACCTCCATTTCCAGGGAATCCGCGTCCTCCCTAAGCAGGACCTGCTCCGTCTGATCCGAGGAGAGCGCAGCCTTTTCTGCGGAAAATTCCGGGATTAGTTCTAGAGCCGCAGGGATCTGTTCCCGCAGTGTGGCTTCAGGAATTTCCCGAAGGAGCTGTGCAGGCAGTTCGGGAACCGGCAGGATCACGTATAAATCCTCGTCCTTGCGGCCCGATTCGGCTTGTAAGGACGCGCAGGACACCAAAGTCCCCCATAAGAGGCCAAAGCATAAACCCTTGCTACGCCAAAAGCCCCGTCGCCCTAAGGATGCGGCCAACACCGGCAACATTACATAGAAAAACAGCATTAAAATTTCTCCCCATAATAAACTCCGGCCCACTCCCAGCGGCCGTGAATATCCGGATCCAAAGGAAAATAAATTTTTCTGAAATAAAAATACCAGGTAGAGATGAATTGATCCCACCCGGAGGTACGCAAATAGGCTTCCGCCGCGTTGGAACTCGTGTCCAGCACCTGGGCGTACTGAATCTGGTTCCCCCGCATAAAGTCCGCGAGGTTAAATTCCGCCATCCCTGAGTCATCCGTATCCTCCTGGGCCCAAGACCGGGCAAAAAAGTTCACTTTCGCCTGGTACTGCCTCAGCCGAGCGCTACTTCCGTCGCTTAATGCACCCTTGACCGCCGTAACCAGACTGTTCAGATTCTCAAAAGTCCAATCCTTAGGGGACAGGTTAAAGTCCGTCAGCTGTTTAGCGTACTGATCCGCATTGGGAAACCCCGGAATCAGGGTACCCCGGTAGGGCAGGTACTGGGAGTAGGACTGGATGGCCCGGTTCCAGTCGCCGATTTGCTCATAGGCCTGGCCCAGCATAAAGTACGTAATCCCCAAGTCCAGAGAATCGGAGAACCGGGCTATCAGTTCCTCATAATACTTGACCTTTTGTTCGGGTTTATCCGCCAGGGTAATGAGCTCTTTCAGGCAGGCTAAATGGATCGACTGGCCCTCCACGGTTACATCTGGGTAATTCTTGATAATCACATCGAAATAGAGGGCTGCCACGGGGTAGGCTTCCTGCTGGATATACCCGTAGGCCACCATGAGCAGGTAATAGGCGTTATAGGGGTTCTGGGGGTGCTGGTTCGTCCGCGCGGTAAGCAAATTGACGAGTTTCCCGTATGCCTTGAGCCGGATATAGCGGTTGGCAATCTCCCGGATGACGGCGAATTCCCGTTCATGGTACTCCCCTATGGCCGCAAGGTCCACGGAGGCTTCCCGATTCGCAGTCTCCTCCCCTAACAGAGCGAAAAGCGCGGATAGGGTTTCCCGGTCTTCCTTGGAACCGCCGATATAATAAGAATCCTCATGCCCCGGCGCGGGGGTACAGCTGAGAAAACAAGGGACCGTCGCCGCTATAAGCAGCCAGGGTACGATGCAAAGGGCGCTGAAACAAGGTGCTGTACGAAACTTCCGCCGCATACTGGCGGAGGATACCGGATTACTCATAGGACTTGTTCTTATTATCGAACTCATATAAAAAAAAATAGGAAAAAAGAACTAAAAAGAGTAAAAAAACGTGCGATGAGACGAAAAGCTCTATGCCAGCACAACGACGGAGCTACTGCGCTGGATCGCTTGGTTGCTTCACGCCCCGCCTGACAAATGCTTGTGGAACTCACCGTACCAAGAAAACGTGCAGGGGGCGCAAAGCCCCCTGCACCGGCTCATCCGGATACCCAGGGCTTATAGGCCCAGCAGGTACTGGTTCAAGATGTTTTCCAGTCGTTCCTGTTTACCACTGGAGAGCCCCGCCGTGCCGTAGGACGACCCTAGACGGGCCAGTTCTTCCAGACTCAGTTTCCCCTGGACAAAACGAGCGCCCTCTCCCGTATCAAAGGAGGCGTAGCGGTCTTTCACGAACGCCGCGAGTTTCCCGTCGTCGATGATCCGCTGAGCCACTTGCAGCCCCACGGCAAAGCAGTCCATGCCGCCGATATGGGCCTCGAAGAGGTCCACGGGGTCGACGGAATTCCGCCGGATCTTGGCGTCAAAGTTGAGCCCCCCGGTGGTAAAGCCTCCTACCTTGAGGATGACATGCATGGCCAAGGCGGTTTCGTAGTAGCTGGAGGGGAACTGATCCGTGTCCCAACCGTTCCGGGGCTCCCCGCGGTTGGCATCCACTGAACCGAAGAGCCCCAGGCTTGCGGCGGTTTCCAGCTCGTGCACAAAGTCATGGCCCGCAAGTTCTGCATGGTTGGCTTCAATGTTCATCCTGAAGTCCTTGTCCAAGCCGTGAGCGCGCAGGAACCCTGCCACGGTTTCCACGTCGTAATCGTACTGGTGCTTGGTGGGCTCCATGGGTTTGGGCTCAATATAAAAGGCCCCGGTAAAGCCCTGCTTGCGGGCGTAGTCCCGGGCCATAATCAAAAACCGTGCCAGGTGCTCCTTTTCTCGCTTCAAATCGGTATTCAGGATGCTCATATACCCTTCCCGGCCTCCCCAGAAGGTGTACCCCTGGCCGCCGAGCTCAATGGTGGCGTCAATAGCCGCCTTCACTTGGGCCGCCGCGAGACTCAGCACCGCGAAGTCCGGGTTCGTAGCGCCGCCGTTCATAAACCGAGGATGGGTAAAAAGGTTTGCCGTGCCCCAAAGGAGCTTAACCCCCGTGGCCTGCTGGCGTTCCTTGGCTTTGGCCACGAGTTTCCGCAGGTTTTCCTCGCTTTCCCCCGGGGTCGCCCCTTCAGGAGCCATATCCCGATCATGAAAGGCGTAGAATTCCACCCCGAGCTTGGTAAAAAACTCAAAGGCCGCGTCCATCTTGTGTTCCGCTGCTTCCATGGGGCTCTTGGCATCGGTGATCCACGGGTGCGGATGGGTAGGGTTGCCAAAGGGATCCGCTCCGTCCGCACAGAAACTATGCCAGTAGGCCACAGCAAAGCGGAGATGATCCTTCATCTTTTTCTTGCCCACCACTTTTTCAGGATCGTAATACTTAAAAGCCAAAGGATTGTCGCTCTTAGGTCCTTCGTAG
>JAITJK010000032.1 GCA_031278935.1 Spirochaetaceae bacterium
ATAAGAACTACCCCCTCTCCCACAAAAACAGCCCATAAACCTTCCGCCATATCATCCCCCTTTCCTCATTCTATGAAGCGGAATGTATCCGCACTCATCTATTTCTTAACGTCGCTCGTCATGCCTTGACGATCCACAAGACAAGTGCACTTTTATCTCCAAACACTCGCCCCTCGGCACACCTATCGCTGGTTTCGCTGCGAATTCCTCTACTCTAAGGGTAGGGGTCATAGCATGTCAAGCGTACTCTATCAGCAAGGATTTCCCATAAGTCCCGTATACTCGACTCTGGTGAGAGGTCGGGAGGCCCCGACAGGCAAGTCCCCTAGACATACCGGCCCGATCCGTATACGGCACAGGTTCACTGGATGTAAGTGGAAATAGGAAAAGACCCGACGGATCTCCCGGTTTTTTCCTTCAATTAACACGATCCGCAGGGTTTTCTTGCCCAGCCGTTCTATGGATTCCGCCCGGTAGGATATTCCCTCGATTACAATCCCTTGGACAAAGGCCTCTGCCACGACGGGGGGAATTATCCCTGAGGCTTCTACCAGGTATTCCTTGGGAACGCACCGGGATGGATGCCCTACGTAGGCGGCAAAGGTCCCGTCATTGGTGAAAAGAATAAGCCCAGAAGACCGGTAATCCAGGCGACCTACGGTGTAAAGTCGCTCTTGAATCTCCTTGGGCAGAAGCTCCCGGGCGAGCGGCCGCCCCTGGGGGTCCGCCATGCTGCACAGATACTCAGGAGGCTTATGGAGGACGAGATACTGTAGTCGGCTTTCCAGGTGGACTGGCACACCGTCCAGACAGACCTCGTCTTGGGGAAGGACCTTGACCCCTAAAACCGATACCACAGCGCCATTCACCGAAACCCGGCCTGCGCTAATCAGTTTCTCTGCGGCCCGGCGGGAAGCGGCTCCGGCATGGGCCAGGTATACCTGTAGCCGCATGGGTTCCGCCGGGTTTTCCGGCCTATTCGGTGGGTTCTCGTTCAAAACGTTCCGCCTCCTGGTTATGCAGTTTCGGTAAATCCGCGATGCTTTCCAAGCGGAAGAGTTTTAAGAATGTTTTGGTAGTCCCGTACTGAACCGGTTTGCCGGGAACATCTTTTTTTCCCACTTCCCGGATTAATTCCCGTTCCAAGAGGAGGCGTATCATAGTATCCGCCTGCACCCCCCGAATCGCCTCCACTTCACTGCGGGTAATGGGCTGGGAATAGGCGATGATGGAAAGGGTCTCCATAGCCGCCCGGGATAGACGGGATTCATTTTTCCTCCCATACCGCTCGCGCAGGGCATTCCAGTATTCCTTTTTAGGGGCTATCACAATGCCTCCGCCGATACGGCTGAGTTCCACCCCGGATTCCTCCTGGGCGTACCGGTTTTCCAAAGCCTCTAGCGCCGACAGCACCATTTCCCTGGGCAAGCCAGAAATGCGCGCAAGGCCGGCCTCATCCAGGGGATCCGTCTCAAGATACAAAATAGCCTCAAGCAAGGCTGCCTCTTTCTCCAATCGAACCTCCCGTATCCGTTATTGCTTCCTGAGTCTGGCCGCTTGGTCGGATCCGAATATCCCCAAACATACGGTTCTGCCATATCGCTACCAGACGCATCTTAACCGCTTCTAAAATTGCGAGAAAGGCGCACACCATATCCATAAGGGATTCCTTACGTACCACTAACTCCGTAAAGGAGCATTCCCCGCACCGCTCCAAGAGTTCGGTCATGAGGGCGATTTTTTCGTTCACCGAAACCTCTTCATAGAGATCGATGATCCGTTCATGGGACAGATTCGCCATAAGAGATGAAAAGGTCTTAAGCAAGTCCCACATATCCGCCTGCTGCCACAGCTCCTCCTCGGTGAAGGGCAATACCCGCTGTAAGCGCTTGCGTTCGATAAACCACTCGGTTTCCCGTTCCTTTTCTTCCATGAGTTCCGAGAGTTTTTTGAATTTCTGGTATTCAATGAGCTTATCCACCAAGTCCTGCCGTGGGTCTTCAAGGTCATCCTCCAAATCGATTTCTACGGGCAACAGCATACGGCTCTTGAGGTACACCAAAGTCGCGGCCATGACCTGAAACTCGGTTAGGTCCTCCAAGTTCAGGGTATCGGCATAGCGCAGGTACGCAAGGTATTGTTCGGTGATTTGGGCGATCGGGATATCGTATAGATTGATCTCGTTTTTTTTAATTAAAAACAACAGCAAGTCCAGAGGTCCTTCAAAATCGTTCAATCTAAAACTGCGGGTAAGGCTCTGTTCTGGGGAACCCGAGGTATCCATAGTGAGGCAGTATATCCTGTTGATTCATACCAAGTAAATACCCTGAGCTGGAAGGCCCGCAAGAATCCGGCGGTAGGGAACGCCAGTCCGAGGATCCGCTGCTGCGGGTAGGAGCTCCACCAGGGGTGCCAGGGCAAAAGCCCGCTCTGCCAACCGAGGATGGGGGATTTCCAAGTCTGGCGGCTCGGCAACGAGGAGATCGCCAAAAAGGAGGATATCAATATCCAAGGTCCGTTCTCCCCAACGCCGTTCCCGGCTTCGGTCCCGGCCCAAGGAAGCCTCCAGGGTATGAATGGCCTCCAGCAGGTCCCGGGGCCTTGCGGCATAATACCCGGCCACTGCGGTATTCAGGAAGCGCTTCTGATCCAGCACGTGCAGCGGTTCGGTCTCAAACAGGGAGGCCCGGCGCAGCCCCTGTAGTACCGCTCCCAAGGCTACGATAGCGGTTTCCAGTATCCGGGGAGAATCTCCTTTATTCGAGCCTAATCCTAACACCACTAAGGGTGTGTTCATGGTCGTATATGAGTCCACGGAAGCGATTGTATAGCGGACGCTCCTCGCCGTCAAACTAGTCGAAGCGGAGGGGATAAAGGTGGCCATAACAGGAGCAACTATTTCAATATCCCCTGTTCACGGTAGTACTTCAAAGCCCCCGGATGAAAGGGAACCGGGATACCCAAAACTGCGGACTCAAGGCTCAGTTCAGCGCCCTTAGGATGGGCGGCGGTGATTTCCTCTTGACCTTCAAATAAAGAGCGGGTTACCTTATATACATCCTCCGCTTGAATGGCGTTATGTGCCACCAGGGTTGCCTGAACCGCCAGGGTGTTCACGTCCTCCTCAATACCGGGATAGGTTCCCCCAGGGATCGTATGGGCCGTGTAATAGGGGTACTCGGCGATTAGGAGCTTTCTTCGAGCCTCGCTTATGGGAAGAAACTGTATCCTGGCAGAGGACGCAAGCTCCGTAAGCGCCGGGGTAGGCGTCCCGGCGGTACAGAAGAACCCGTCGATTTCACCGGCGATCAGGGCCCTGACGGAATCACTGAAATTAAGATGCTCCGCCTTGAGGTCCGCCAGGGTCATGCCATAAATCTCAAGAATCTGCTCGGCATTTAGGGCCGTGCCGCTTCCTCCCTCTCCCACGGATACCCGCAGCCCCTTAAGACCAACGATACCGGCGACGCCCTCTAGGGCAACAATGTGGCAAACCTCAGGGTAGAGCCCCGCCACGGCAGAAAAATCCTTTTGAGGACCCTGGGAAGAGAAAATATTGGTTCCATAATAGGCGTAGGTCATCACATCGTTTTGGACAAAGGCAAAGTCCGTTCTTCCGGACTGGATAAGGGCGATATTAGCAACCGCCGCTGCCGTACTCTGGATTGTAACGGGCAACCCGAGCTTATTCTCGAAGACCCGACCCAGGGCAGACCCATAAGCATAGTAGGTTCCGGCGCTGCCGCCGGTGGCGATTTTCAAGGCCGTAAGGGGCGGCGCTTTCTTGGCACACCCCCCACCGAGACACAGACCTATCCCCAGAACCAGGATGATACCGGTCTTTCCCTTTGTTTCCATAACACACCTCCTCAAGCTACCAGTGGCGCAGATAGTACAGGATGCAGCGATTCCGATTTCAAACCACGAACGGCGTTATGCACCACCAGCGTTACGGCCCCTGAATTGTCGTGGATATCCGTCATTGTGAGTCTCCCAAGCGCCGAAGTAATCCACTTATCAGGAAGCTCCGGCACTGGATTGCTTCGCTTCGCTCTCAATGACGAGTATGCCTTGCTTCGCGAGGGCTGTAAATGATGATTACTTTACAGAACTATCCCGGTAACCTATAGTAAAATACACTACTTAGTATTCTGTATTCAACTGGGGCTCTTGTCTTTTGGTATCCACGTCCCTCGTTAAAAATCGTGAACCGTGTATTATATTGAGTAGACGAAGGAGGCATATTATGGAAACTGTTTTTGTAAACGGCATATTACAAGTCAAATTCGATATCCTGCAGGCAGCGGCACTGGGCGCCATCATGTACTACTGTGGCGTCTGGATTCGGTCAAAGATTCCGGTATTACTGCGCCTATCCATTCCCGCGCCTGCCGTGGGCGGTTTACCCATTGCGATCATCGCCGCGATCCTGCAAGCCCGGGGAATCCTCCAACTGGTCTTTGACAGTACCTTGCAGCAGGTCTTCATGACCTGTTTCTTTTGTACCGTTGGGATGAACGCCAGTTACAAGCTGGTCCTAAAAGGGGGCCTTATGGTCCTTGCCTTCTGGGGAGTCTCTACGCTGACGGCGATACTCCAAAACGCTGTGGGTATTCCCATTGCCCTGGGTTTCGGTTTGAATCCCCTACTGGGACTTATCGGCGGGTCTATCCCGATGCTCGGCGGCCTGGGTACCGCCGGGGCCTTTGGGGCCCTCTTCGAGGACGAGTTCGGCGTACGGGGTGCCCTAAGCGCCGGCATTGCCTGCGCCACCTTTGGCATGGTTGCCGGTTCCCTGATAGGAGGCCCCTTGGGGGAGTGGATCATCAAGACGCATAAAATCAAAACCCCGAATACCCTGAGAAGTGTCCATCTCACCAATACCGAGGCGGAACAGGAAGCGGTACTAGAAAAAGTTGGGGATATCGTGAAGCAAGCCGTACCCAAGGACGTTAACCTCGATGAAGAGGACAAAGTCTCAGGTCCTCATCTTATGAAGAACCTTGCCTGGGTACTGACCGCTACGGGCTTTGGTTCGGCCCTGACCTACTACCTCCGAAAAGCCGGTATTACCTTTCCTCCCTACCTGGGGGCGATGCTGGTGGCGATCATCATCCGCAACATCGGGGACAAGACCGGAAAGTACGCCATAGACTCCAAGGCTATCGGGATGATCGGCGATATAAGTCTGGCCCTATTCATCACCATGGCCATTAACGCGCTGCAACTGTGGCAGTTTATCAACCTGGCCTTACCCCTTATGGTGATGATGCTCCTCCAGGTGACCCTGATCCTGCTTATCGCCTATCTCCTGGTATTTCGGCTTTTCGGTAAGAACTACGATTCTGCGGTTATGGCAAGTGGCATCTGCGGTTTCGGTCTGGGGGCGACGCCTAACGCACTGGTCTGTATGCAGGCCATTACCAGCAAATACGGCTATTCGGAAAGGGCCTTTTTCGTCATACCCATTGTGGGGTCCTTCCTGGTGGACATAACTAACGCCAGCGTCATCGCCATTATGGCGGATCTGTTGAGGTAAGGGAAGACGCTTATAATCCCCGCTGAAGCAAGGCCTTTTTCACCGCTTCTATCTGGGGATTGTTGAGCAGCGGGATGAGGTCGTTGATTTCGGCGACCGGCAGATCCCACCAACGCAAGCGCAGTAACCGTTCGATTAAGACCTCATCAAAGCGTTTTCGGATACATTTTGCCGGATTCCCGGCTGCTATAGTATAAGGTTCAATGGGGCTTCCAACCACACTATGGGCACCGATAATCGCACCGTCCCCGATGTGTACGCCTGGAAGGATCGTAACGTTTTGACCTATCCACACATCGTTACCTATAACGGTATCTCCTTTCAGGGGAAATACCTCTAGCGGGGGTACCGAAGCACCCCAACCTTCAAAAATATAGAACGGGAAGGTAGATACCCCATTCATCTGATGATTGGCTCCGTTCATAATGAATTCAACCCCTTGGGCGATTTGACAAAATTTCCCGATGATGAGTTTGTCATCATAAAAGTCATAATGATGGGTTACATGGCTTTCAAAATCCACATCGCTAAAATACGTAAAGTCCCCTACAAAAATATTTTTGCGGGTAATGGTTGATTTTATGTAGGTAACGGTACGATTATGGGGTACCGGAAATACTTCTTCCGGATTCGGTTCTTGGTGTTCCACAAAGCACTCCTTGAATACTGTTTCACGTGAAACAATCAGCCCCCGCCGATTGCATGACCAGTATAGCTCAACGTACTCCCTTTTTACCATATCCAGGAAGCTCGACCAGGGCAGGGATCCGGTATGTAACATGAGTTCGATGGGAAGAAAAAAGTCCACGAATTCGCTCGTTTTTATACCTGAATGTCATTGCGAGTGCAGCGAGGCAATCCCATGGAATGAATGCTCGTCTGGCTTGCTTCGTCGCTTCGTTCCTCGCAATGACACGGTCTGCGTCAAGACAAGACTTTCATCGAAGTCATGTTGAAGAATAAAAATTCCGCAAAAAATTGCCCTGCTATCAATCGATGTTGGCCACCATTTTTGTACCTTGGGTCTTAATGTCTCCGCACGAGAAGCTGTTACGCCAGCGGCAGGTACTGGTATAGGTCGTCAGGACGGTGCAGGATGTGGGCGGCGCCGCTTTGTTCCAGCACCGACTGGGGCCGGTAGCCCCAGCTTACCCCCAGAGCCGTACAGCCTGCGGTATGAGCGGCTTCCATATCGATTTCCGAATCCCCCACCAGGAGAGTTGCTTCCGGGGAGACCGCTAAGACCTGGAGCAGCGCCACCGTTACCCGGGGATCAGGCTTGCGGGGAAGACCTGGTCGATCACCGCGGACCTGATCAAAGGAATCCGGTGGAAAGAGAGCCCCTATTACGAACTGGGCTACAGGATCAGGTTTGTTGGTCAAAACCGCTATTTTTAAACCCCGGCGCTTCAACCCCGCCACCAGGCCCGGGATACCCGGATAGGGGACGGAATGGACCAGGGGCTGTTCCTGGTAAAATCGCCTTGCGTCTTGGGCTACGGTTTCGGTTACGGCGTCCTCGGCACTGCTTTCCCTAACTCGCGGTGGAAGACATAGCTGGGCAAGGCGGCGAATCCCCCAGCCTACTTTAGTGGGGTATTCCTCCAGAGCTACCGGAGGAAACCCGTGAAACTCCAGGGCTCGGTTCATAGAAGCGGCAATATCTTTCAGGGTATCCACCAAAGTACCGTCCAGATCGAAGATGACCCCTCCGCTTGCCGTGGAGTCATAGCATCTGACTGGCCACGTGGTTATTCCCCGCTTCTCGCTTGTAGAGATTGGGGAGCAAGGTTCCGATATAGAGAGTGTCTTCACGGGGTCAGACCCTCTTCTTTCCCCCATGGTGTCCCGCTACCGATACGGGCGACTCTATCACTCACCACGCTGCCCCCCACAGATGCGCCAGTGGGATAGATCTAGTTGGCCGAGCTTTTTGGCGACGACGGTGGTGCAGGTAAGGTCGCCGGTTACGTTAAGGGCGGTCCGGCCCATGTCTAGGAGGGCGTCAATACCGAGGATCATGGCGTAGACGCCGGCAACGGGACTGCCTGCAATAACCGGGAGACCCACAGCGTCCAGCACAAGGAGTAGCATGATGGCCCCGGCGCCGGGAACCCCGGCGGTGCCAATAGAGGCCAGGGTTGCGGTCATAACGATGATCCCCATTTCTTCCAGGGAAAAGGTCCGGCCCCAGACCGACAGAGCGATGAAGACCGCGCATACTCCTTGGTAGATGGCGGTCCCGTCCATGTTCAAGGTGGCCCCCAGGGGCAGGGAAAAGGAGTAGATATCCTTGGGAATCCCTAGATTCTGGGCAGCTTGCATGGAAACCGGTAGGGTGCCGTTGGAACTGCGGGTTACGAAGGCGGTGATGAAGGGGTGTTTAGCCTCGCTGA
>JAITJK010000045.1 GCA_031278935.1 Spirochaetaceae bacterium
AACGGGAACTGATCTATGTTAAAATCGATCGGAAAAAGCGGATTTTGGGGACCATATTCCTCCGGGCCTTGGGGTATGAAAGCCGGGAAGATATTATCCAGGCTTTCTACACTATCGAAACCCTGGACGTGGTGGATGACCGGGAGACCCGGGAGCGGTTTTCAGGCCGGGTTCTGGCTCAGGCAGTGTGGATCAGCCCAGGCGACGGAGAGGGGAACGCTGAAGGGAGCGGACGAAAAAAACTCTACCGGGCGGGGGAAAAATTACACCCCCATAACGTGGATGAGCTTTTAGGACACGGCATTACCTCGGTAGCGGTTATTAACTTTGGGGATCCCGCTTCCCTTAACTCTCCTATGCTCCTCAATTGTTTTGAGCGGGAAGAAATCAAGTTTGTCAAAGACGATCCGGAACGGGACGAGCCTTCCAAAGAAGATGCACTGTCTGCGGTCTACTCGACTCTCATGCCTGGAGAATCCATCACCGTGGAAGCGGCGGAAAAGGATCTCTTGGGGATGTTTTTCTCCCACCGGCGCTACGATCTGGGAAAAGTGGGGCGGTATAAGCTCAACAAGAAGTTTGATTTCCAGCCTCCCCTGGGAGACTCTACCCTGACCTTGCAAGATATTATCGCCACCATGAAATTCCTCATTCGGGTGTACATAGGGGATGAAAACATTGATGATATCGACCATTTGGGTAACCGCCGGGTCCGATCCGTGGGGGAACTCATGGCCAATGCCATGAAAACCGCTTTCAGTCGCATGGAACGGATTGCCAAAGAGCGCATGAGCCTCAAAGAGACGGATACCATAAAGCCCCAGGACCTCATTTCGATTAAGCCTGTGGTGGCGGTGATCAAGGAGTTCTTTGGATCCAGCCAGCTCTCCCAATTCATGGATCAGGTGAATCCTTTGGCCGAACTGACTCACAAACGGAGGCTCAATGCCTTAGGGCCTGGAGGGCTTTCCCGGGATCGGGCAGGATTCGAGGTTCGGG
The DNA here is from genome assembly GCA_031278935.1 of Spirochaetaceae bacterium. Lineage (GTDB taxonomy): Bacteria > Spirochaetota > Spirochaetia > Treponematales > Breznakiellaceae > JAIRLU01. The sequence continues at coordinate 1,000 of JAITJK010000045.1, forward strand.
ACGTGCACTACACCCATTACGGCCGTATGTGCCCCATTGAAACCCCGGAAGGCCCGAATATTGGGCTTATCGTGTCCTTAGCCAACTATACCTGGGTGAATGAGTATGGCTTTCTAGAGACCCCGTACCGTAAAGTACGTAACGGCGTGGCTACGGGGGATATCGAGTACCTTTCCGCTATGGATGAGGACCGGTATTACATAGCCCAGGCCTCGGCGAAACTCAATAGCGACGGCTCCTTCGTAGATGAGCAGGTTTCTTGTCGCAGGCAGGGGGATTATACCACCCGAGGGCCTGAAGATATTCAGTATATGGACGTATCCCCGAAACAGATCATCTCCGTATCGGCGTCCCTCATCCCATTCCTGGAACATGACGACGCTAACCGGGCCTTGATGGGTTCCAATATGCAGCGACAAGCGGTGCCTCTGGTGTTTCCGGAAGCGCCCCGGGTTGGTACGGGTATGGAAGGAAAGTGCGCCTATGATTCCGGGGTATTGGTTAAAGCTCGCAGGGCCGGCACGGTGGTGCGGGTTACCTCCCAGGAGATTATCCTTGAGGTTGCCCAGGATACGGGCGCCGAAGAACCCGGAACCGCGCCCCAGAAACCAGCGCTTGACGTATATCACTTGATTAAGTTCCAAAGGACCAATCAGGATACCTGCTATAACCAACGCCCCTTGGTACAGCTTGGGGAGCAGGTGCTGGCGGGACAGGTCATTGCCGATGGGCCGGCGACAAAAAACGGCGAGCTTGCTTTGGGTCGGAACATTTTGGTAGGGTTCATGCCCTGGAATGGGTATAACTACGAGGATTCGATTCTTATCTCCGAGCGGATAGTAAAAGAGGATATGTTCACTTCCATCCATATCAAAGAATTCCTTACAGAGGTGCGGGAAACCAAGCTGGGGCCGGAGAAGATCACCCGGGACATTCCCAATACATCGGAGAAAAGCCTGGACAGCTTGGACGCCGAAGGGATCATCCGCGTGGGGGCGAAGGTGCGTTCCGGGGATATCCTCGTGGGGAAGGTAACCCCTAAGAGTGAGACCGAAACCACCCCGGAATTTAAGCTCCTCAACTCTATATTCGGGGAAAAGGCTAAGGAGGTACGAGACTCAAGCCTCCGGGTGCCTCACGGCATTGACGGAACCATCATCGACATACAGCGGCTTAAGCGTACCCAGGGGGACGATCTCAACCCCGGGGTGGACGAGGTGGTCAAGGTGCTCATTGCCACGAAACGGAAGCTCCGGGAAGGGGACAAGATGGCAGGCCGTCACGGTAATAAAGGTGTGGTCGCCAGGATACTCCCGGAAGAGGATATGCCCTACATGGAAGACGGCACGCCCTTGGACCTGTGCCTCACCCCCCTGGGGGTTCCTTCCCGGATGAACATCGGCCAGCTCTTGGAAACCGAGCTGGGCTGGGCGGCGTCTACCTTGGATGAATGGTTTTCTTCCCCAGTATTCCAATCCCCGTCCACCGAGCAAATCGAAGAAAAGCTTAAAGAAGCGGGGCTTCCGGTGAATTCCAAGACCTATCTGCGGGACGGCCGTACCGGGGAAACCTTCGTGAACCCCATTTTCTGCGGGGTAATCTATTTCCTGAAGCTCCACCACCTGGTAGACGACAAGATGCACGCCCGGTCCACGGGTCCCTATTCCCTGGTTACTCAGCAACCATTAGGAGGCAAGGCCCAATTCGGCGGCCAGCGTCTGGGGGACATGGAAGTGTGGGCCTTGGAAGCCTATGGCGCAGCCAATACCTTGCAGGAGCTCTTAACCATTAAGTCCGACGATATGACGGGCCGCTCTAAAATCTACGAAGCCATTGTGAAGGGCGAGCCTTCTACCACCGCGGGGATTCCTGAATCCTTTAACGTATTGGTCCAGGAACTGCGGGGTCTGGCATTGGACGTAACCATCTATGACACCAAAGGTAAACAGATTCCCCTGACCGAGCGGGATGATGAGCTTATCCTTAAATCAGGTTCAAACTTCTAAGCGTAATGTTAGCTAAGGCGGTCCCCGGTAAGCCCCGCGCGGGTTTACCGGGGACCGCATAGTAGTGATTAGTATGCAAGAGGGGACGTTTACAAGGGGGAGGAATCGAACTAGAGGATCCTCTCCCCTTCCCTATTCCCACGATAAGGGGTATATACATGCGGGATATACAAGATTTCGATTCCATTATGATCCGTTTGGCTTCGCCGAATATGATCCGGGCCTGGTCCTACGGGGAAGTGAAAAAACCGGAAACCATCAATTACCGAACCCTCCGGCCTGAAAAGGACGGTCTTTTCTGTGAACGGATCTTCGGGACCACCAAGGAATGGG
>JAITJK010000138.1 GCA_031278935.1 Spirochaetaceae bacterium
GGGTCCTGCGGAAATGATGCCCACGGGGTTAGAAATGCTTTGATACAACCTCTTTATAGTGGCAAAATCCGTGGTTTCCCCAAACCCAGGGGTCTGATACAGGTCTTTGGCGTAGTTCCAAAGATGGTGAAAGTCCCGCAGGCGGTTACGGTTCGTCTTGAAGGCCATATAATAGCCTGAATCAAACCGAGCCAGGGTTACATAGAGCCGCACGTCCGAATCGGTGATGGTATCCCCCAAAAGATAGCGCTGCCGGGCGAGCCGGGCCTCTAGGTCGTCCAGCCGAGCGAACAAGAGGTCGTAGGCCTTCTCGTACTCTGCCTGGGTCTGGGCAAACCCCGCCTTATACACCCCGTTATTCACCTCGTGAAAGAGCGTCTCGTTCAGGGCGTCGATCTCCTGGCGCAGGGCCTCGGGGTAGAGGTCCGGCGCGCCTACCCGGTGAAACGGTTTCCAGGCAGTCTCCCAATAGGTAGTAAGCCGGTGATAATCGTTGTTGACCACCTTGCCTGAGGGAATATCGATCACCGCAGGGACCGTCGCCCGACCCGTATAATCGCTATCCGCCTTTTCGTAGGCCTCAGGGAGGTAGCGTATGCCCAAAACCGGGTCTACCCCACGGGGATCCAGGGAAAATTCCCAGCCTTTCTCGGTCCGCGGTCCCACTCTGCCGATGCTTATGGCCTCTTCAAGCCCCAAAAGGCGTAACACAATGAGCTGCCGGTGCGCCCAGGGGCACCCGGTGGAAACAATCAGCCGATACCGGCCTTTTTCCACGGGAAGTTCCCCTTCCGCAGTCCCGAAAGGAGTGGTAAACCGGTTTTTTTGCCGCTCAAAGGCCCCGGTTTCCGTTATTTCATGAACCTTTTCCGACATGGCAATTTTGCGTTCCTTCACCATAGACGTATCCTCCTAAATCGTATAATCATCCGACTCGTTCAGCCGGCTGATGCGTGCTAAAAATTCCTTGGTCCGCTCCCGCCGGGGCCGGGTAAACACCTCCTCAGGGCTACCATCTTCAACGATCTTCCCACCTTCGAGGAAAATAACCCGACTCGCCACGGTGCGGACGAACTGCATCTCGTGGGACACCAGCATCATAGTGTATCCCGCTCGGGCGCTTTGGCGGATAGTGTCCAGCACCTCCCCTACCAGCTCCGGGTCTAAAGCCGAGGTGGGCTCGTCAAACAACAGCACCTGGGGCTTCATGGCCAGAGCCCGGGCTATGGCCACCCGTTGCTGCTGCCCGCCTGAAAGGTGCTGGGGGTAGTGATTAAGCCGGTCCCCCAGGCCCACCAGGTCCAAGTGTTCCCGCGCCAGAGCCCTGGCCTCATCTTGGCTCAGGTTTTTAACCGTTACAAGGCCCTCCATCACGTTTTGCAAAGCGGTTTTATGCTTAAATAGGTTAAACTGCTGAAACACCATAGCGGTCCTACGGCGCAAGGCCAGGGTCGGGGCTTTTCGTTTATCGCTGAGGTCCATACAAAAGTCGCCGATGCGGATGCTCCCGGCTTCCGGCCGCTCCAGTAGGTTGATGCACCGAAGAAGCGTGGATTTTCCCGTCCCTGAAGGCCCAATCACCCCGAGGACGTCCCCCTTCTTGATATGCAGATCAATGCCATCCAGCACGACATTATGGTTAAATTGCTTGCGTATCCCCTTTAACTCGATCATAAGGCCTCCCTCAGGCGCCAGATTTTGCGAAACCGGAGGATTCCGGGGGGTTTTCCGGTATGCGAATCCGTTTCTCCGCATAACCGACTACCCGCTCAATGGCAAAAGTGATGATCCAGTAGATAATCGCCACGGAACAGTAGGATTCAAAAAAGCGGTAACTGTTTCCCGCGAGAATTTTCGCGTTAGCCGTGATGTCCACCACGGAACACACAAAGGCTAGAGAGGTTTCTTTCAACAGGGCGATAAGGGAATTGCCCAGGGAGGGGAGGGCCACCACAAAGGCCTGGGGCGCCACGATCCGGCGCAGCCGCTGAAAAGTGTTCATCCCTAGGGAGTGGGCCGCCTCGATCTGCCCCCGGTCCACAGACAAGATAGCCGCCCGAATAGTCTCGGAGCTGTAGGCCCCTTGATTCAAGGCCAGGGCTGTCAGGGCAAACACCATAGGCGGTACTGCGTTAATGTTAAAGGCAGTCCCGTTGTAGTAGTTTATGTACCGTAAGATCAGGGGAATCCCGAAATAGGTGAGGTACAGCTGTACAATGAGGGGCGTTCCCCGGGTTAGGGACACATACACCGTGCAAAGCTGCCCCAGTACCGGGACCTTGGCGATTTTCACTACCGCTACTGCCAGAGCGATGAGCAACCCGGCGAACAGGGAGAGCAGCGTCAAGGACAGGGTTACGGGTAAGGCGTTGAGGATCCGAGGTATCTGGGTGAATACCAGGGAAACATCGAAGAGATTGGCCATGACTAGGGCAGTTCCGGCGAATAATCCGAGGCAAAATACTTCTCGTTAATGCGTTTTGATGTACCCTGGACAATAAGCTCCCGCAGCGCCCGGTTAATATCCCCAGCCAGGGCCTCGTTGCCCTTACCGATGAGGAGGTAGCTGTAGGGGGTCTTCATCAACTCCCCGGAAATCGCCGGAGCAAGCTCGATACCTTTCAAGTTCAGGTCGAATTCCCGCTTGTAGGCGTCGAACATGGGCTTATCAATCAGGTTAAAATCCCATTTCCCCGATTCCACTTCTCGCAGTACCATGAGTATATCCGCCTCGGTATAGGAATTTTTTATGGGGGCCTCAGGATGATCCTTGTTGTACTTTTCTATAGCCGTGGCCATGTTGGTTCCCACCGAGTCCGCACAGGTTTTACCCGAGAGGTCCGCGAAGGTCTTAATCTCATCCCCCAGATCCGTGTTGTCTGCGGCCACCGCCGCCACATAGCGGTTCACGAAGATAGGGTCACTAAAGAGGTATTTTTCCTTGCGTTCCTCGTTTTCCGCAAAGTTATTCACGGCGATCTGGTAGCGTCCCGCGTCCATACCGGCAAACATGGACGGAAAGTCGGTTACCTCCCACTGGAGCTGGTACTGGGGCAGCTTGGCGAAAACCGCCTCAATGAGTTCGATGTTGTGGCCCGTCAGGTTACCCGACTCATCCACAAAGGTAAAAGGCCGGGGAAACCCGGCGGTAGCCGCGTATACCTTAACCGGGGCCGCTGCTTGCGGTGACGCTGCCTGGGGGACCGGCTCCTTTTCCCGTACGCACCCTCCTATAAGAGCCCCGATCAACACCATGGCCCAAAGGCTCCCCTGCTTTCTGGAAATCATACCTATTCCTCCTCTCGGTATTTTATAGTAATTATATCGGATTACTATTACTCCAATATAGAGCTTTTATCCCCATCCGTCAACTACCTGCCAGGGACCATTTGCCCTTGAGGCGTATCGGGGGCGGTGTGGTTAGGAATAGGGGCTTTAAACCCCCTAGGGGGTGTGCTAGGATTTTGCTATGGAAACCCTTGGATATTACAATGGAACGATTGGACTCCTCGACGAGATGCGGGTCCCCATGAACGACCGGGTGTGCTGGTTCGGGGACGGGGTCTATGACGCCACGGTCAGTGTAAATTATCGCATATTTGCTTTGGAAGAACACCTACACCGGTTTTTTAACAGCGCGACCTTGCTGGAAATGAATGTCGGCATCACCAAAGCCGCAGTAGCCGAGTTGTTGCAGGACTTAGTGCGTAAGGTGGATAGCCCCACTCAATTCGTGTACTGGCAGCTCACCCGCGGTACGGCCCTAAGAACCCACGCCTTCCCGGAACAGGGCCAGGCGAATCTTTGGGTGATGATTAAACCCCTGGTCCTACAGGATATTTATCAGAAAATCCGGCTTATCACCGTGGAAGATACCCGGTTCCTCCACTGTAATATCAAAACCTTGAACCTGCTGCCCAATGTCCTGGCTAGTGAAAAGGCAAAACAGGCAGGCTGCGCCGAGGCGATCTTTCACCGGGGAAACCGGGTAACCGAGGGGTCCCATACCAATGTGCATATCTTCAAAGCGGGAACCCTGCACACCGCCCCCCTGGACAACCTGATTCTGCCAGGGGTCGCCCGGGCCCACATCATCGCCCAGTGCGGAAACCTGGGGATTCCCGTACTGGAACGGCCTTTCACCCGGGAGGAACTGTTCAGCGCCGATGAGGTGATGATTTCCAGCGCCTCCACTTTTTGTATGTCCGCAAGCCACATCGACGGGCGGCCTGTGGGTGGGAAGGCCCCCGCATTGCTGCGGCGGCTGCAAGAGGCCTTGTTAGACGAATTCCATCAGTATATTGGCGCCCCCGAAGGGCGCTCATAAAGGAGTGCGGTTATGGCGAACATCACTATGCAAAACCCCATCGTAGAAATGGATGGGGACGAGATGACCCGGATTCTCTGGGCTTGGATCAAAGAGACGTTGATAGCGCCCTTTGTGGACCTCAAGACGGAGTATTACGACCTGGGCCTCCCCCATCGAGAGAAAACCGGGGACCAGGTTACGATTGACGCGGGGAAGGCCATCCTCCGGCACCAGGTAGGAGTGAAGTGCGCCACCATCACCCCTAACGCCGCGCGGATGCAGGAATACCGCCTCACCCAGCTTTGGAAAAGCCCAAACGCCACCATCCGGGGAATCCTGGACGGTACGGTGTTTCGAGAGCCGATTCTGGTACCTGGGCTTAAGCCGGCGATCCCCGCTTGGGTAAAACCCATCACCATCGCCCGCCACGCCTATGGGGATCTTTACAAGGCCGTGGAATACCGGGCCAAGACTGCAGGAACCGCGACTTTGGTCTTCACCGACGCTCAAGGGCAGACCTGGCAGCAGCATATCTGTGAGCTTGAAGGGCCGGGGGTACTACAGGGCAGCCACAACAAGGATAGTTCCA
>JAITJK010000139.1 GCA_031278935.1 Spirochaetaceae bacterium
GACATCGAGTACCTGTTCCCTATGGGCTGGAAGGAACTTGAGGGGGTCCACAACCGGGGAGACTATGATCTAAGCCGGCATACGGAGTATTCCGGCAAGGATTTACAGTACATTGATCAGGACGCCGCCGCCGGGGGAAAGGCTCGGTTCATTCCTTCCATCATCGAGACCTCTGCGGGGCTCACCCGGACCCTGCTCATGGTACTCTGCGATGCCTACGACGAGGAGCAGGTAGCGGAAAGCGGTACGGCCGACGAGGAGCGGACCGTGCTCCATTTCCACCCGGCCTTGGCCCCGGTTACCGTGGCGGTCCTGCCTTTGATGAAGAAGGACGGTCTTGCAGAGCTTGCCCAGGAGATACGGAACGAACTGCGCCAGGACTTTGCCACAGACTACGATCAGGGCGGAGCCATAGGTCGGCGCTACCGGCGGCAAGACGAGATAGGGACTCCCTTCTGCGTTACCGTAGACTATGAGTCTAAGGAGAGCGGTACGGTTACCCTCCGTTTTCGGGATTCCATGAAACAAGTCCGGGTCCCAAGGAGCACCTTAATGGATCGGATCCGCAGCGAAATCAGGGGTTATACCCGGATCAAGGGGTGATCACCTATGACCGAAACGCCCTTAATCCGTAACTTTTGTATCATTGCCCATATCGATCACGGAAAATCTACCTTGGCGGACCGGCTCATTCAGAAGGGACGACTGGTGGAGGACCGCCATTTCCAGGATCAGATGCTGGATACCATGGATATTGAGCGGGAACGGGGGATTACCATCAAGAGTCAGGCGGTTACCATCCCCTATACCGCCAAAGATGGCAAGGCATACCAGTTGAACTTAGTGGACACCCCGGGGCACGTGGACTTTACCTACGAGGTTTCCCGGGCCATCAGTTCCTGCGAGGGGGCGCTGCTCTTGGTAGATGCGACTCAAGGGGTGCAGGCCCAAACCTTATCGAATCTCTACCTGGCCCTGGAGCAGGATCTGGAGATTGTACCGGTGATCAACAAGATCGACATGGCTGCGGCGGATATTCCCGGGGTGCGAGAGCAGATCCAGCAGGACTTAGGACTGGACGCCTCGTCGGCCCTCCTGGTTTCCGCCCGCCAGGGAACCGGAGTGGATGAGCTCTTTGAAGCCATCATTCAACGAATCCCGCCGCCCCGGGGCAGCGCTGATTCCCCTCTACAAGCCCTGATTTTCGACTGCCACTACGACCCCTACCGGGGGGTGATCGTGCATATCCGGGTCTTTGAGGGTCGCCTTTGTCGGGGCATGAAGGTCCGGTTTATGTCCAAAGGCGCGGAATACGAGGTGGAGACCGTCGGGGTCTTCAAGCTGGCCCTGGTGGAAGTGCCGGAACTGAGTGCCGGCGGCGTGGGGTATATCATCGCGGGGATCAAGACTGTGGGGGACGTGCGGGTGGGAGACACCCTCACTGCGGTGGAGCACCCCTGCGCGGCGCCCTTGCCGGGATTCCGGGAAGTGAAGCCCGTGGTGTTTTCTTCTATATATCCGCTAGATTCCAATGACTACGAGGAACTGAAAACGAGCCTTGAAAAACTTAAACTCAATGACGCGTCGTTGGTGTATGAAAAGGACGCTTCCGCCGCCTTGGGTTTCGGCTTTCGTTGCGGCTTTTTAGGCCTTTTGCACCTGGAGGTGATTCAGGAACGGCTGGAGCGGGAATTCGGCCAATCGGTGATTTTCACCGCCCCGTCGGTGCAGTACCGCTTGCATCTGCGGGGAGGGGAAAGCCGGTGGGTGGATAATCCCATGGAGTACCCCGCCGAGGGCCTTATCGAAGGGGTGGAGGAACCCTATATCCGGGCGTCCATCATTACACCGGGGACGTTTTTGGGGAACATCATGACCCTGTGCCTGGAAAAGCGAGGGGTACAGAGCGCTATGACCTATCTAGATGAGAAGCGGGTAGAACTCGTGTATGATATGCCCTTGGCGGAGGTGCTTTTTGATTTTTATGACCGTCTGAAAAGCATCAGCCGGGGCTATGCGTCCTTTGACTATGACATTACCGATTACAAACCCACCACCTTGGTCAAGTTGGATATACTTCTCAACGGCAAAGCCGTGGATGCCCTATCCCAGCTGGTGTTTCAGGATCGGGCCTACGAGCGGGCCCGGGTAGTATGCGAGCGTTTACGGGACGAGATTCCCCGGCAGCAGTTCAAAATCCCCATACAGGGGGCTATTGGGAGCCAAATCATCGCCCGGGAGACGGTCAACGCCTTACGCAAGGACGTACTGGCCAAGTGTTACGGCGGGGACATTACCCGTAAGCGCAAGCTCCTGGAAAAGCAGAAAGAGGGCAAGAAGCGGATGAAGCTGGTGGGGGATGTGGAACTGCCCCAGAGTGCGTTCCTAGCGGTTCTAAAAACCAAAGAATCCTAACCACCTGCGCTGGCCATTTGCCATGGAGTTGTATTGGGGGCTACTAAATTTCGGTTAAAAAATACCGTGGGTATAGTAACGATGAACCAATTATTGCGGAACATCCCCGGTAAGGGTCATCCGCCCAAGGCGAAGCTGGCCAAGGCCGGAGTAGGCGTCGGGGTTGGCCCCGGTTTAAAGCGCCTCCAGCCCGAACATAGGATGGAGGCCAGGCGGGATAAGGGCTTGACAAAGCCGAAGAACAGTTACTGAGTGTATGTGTAATAATGGAAAATAAAGTCCTGGCACCTGGCAAATCAGATTATGAAAGAATAGATAATAAATTTACTGAAAAATCCATTAAAAAAAATATACAATGAATTAGGATTTGGAGGTTTATTTATGAAGAGAATAATAGTACCATTGAATTTCGCTTCAGCAAACTCAAAGCGGCAAAGAGCAGAAGCCAGTGCGCCCTGTTCCCTAACAACCACGGCCATTCGTGGAATTACCCACCCCGGCGGCTTGACGGGGTTTTGAAGGGGGGCGTACCTTGTACCTATGTGTTTTGAACTCACGGAAGCCTTAATCCAGGACATCTTGTTCTCTATGGAGGATCAGCAGGGGGATTTCCTCGTGGATACCCAGCACGGAGTGGTGGTCCGCAGAGATTCGCTAGAGGCAGCCCAGGCCCAGGGGCGCTTCCGGGAACTGCCGACCTGGAATCCCGCCGCAGGGTATAAACTGATGAAAAAGTTTACCGCCCGGTTCAAGAACCCCCTGGTCCGCACTGAATTGACCGCCGCATTGGACCGGGGTCGAGGGGTATTCCGGGCCTTTAAGGATACTTTGAACCAATACCCAGAAGCGGAAAAACGATGGTTTGCCTTCAAAACCCAGCAGATGAAACAGGAAATCCTGGGCTGGTACAACGCCTTGCGGGACGAGTGGGGTTTGGAGCATATCGGGAGCGAACCTGAAGAAACCGACGACCTGGTACTGGAGGATTTTCTGTTTCGCACCCCAAAGGCCCCGGATGTGGCCGCCGCCGCCGCCCTGCACCGGTCGATCCTCCAGAAAACGGAACGAATCGGTAGGGGGGAACCGGAAGAACCGGGGAATATAGCCCTCATCGCGGAGACTGGGGAAGGGGATTTTGCCGGGTATATCGCCACGGTGCATAAGGGGGATGCCTTGTACATACCCACGGTGGAGGTCAAGGCCGAATACCGAGGCCTGGGCGTGGGGGAGGCCCTGCTCTCCCGGCTTCTGGATAGCCTGGACCCGGAGGCTCTGTCCTGGGTCTTCCTAGACCTACCCGTGGAAATCCAGGGCTTTTCCCGGGTTTTGTTCCGCAATGCCTTCACCCCAAAGGTAACCCGCTACGCCCTGGCCCTCAAGCCGTCCCCCTTAGACCAGCATCAAGACGATGAGGCCGATAAAGGTCAAGGTGATCCCCACGGCGACCCCTAAGAATAGGCAAGCGATGATTTCCAAGATATAAGCCTTGACCGTAAACCAGCGGGCAAGTTTTTCAGGATCCCCCGGAATGGCCCCAAAAGTGGCGCAGGGGTCCTGTGGCTCCCGGGGCAACGGCGAGGCTTCCAGAGGCAGTTCCTCCAGGAGGCTGCCGAAGACGTACCATCCACTTTTATCCCCCTCCGGTTCCGGGACGAGCCGGGGTAGGGCCGCTTCGTCCAGGTCCGGGGGCAAGGCGGGGAAAAATACCCCCCCGTAGCGCTCACCCTGGAGAAGGCGGCCCTCCCTCGTACCAGGGCTGAGGTATTTGAGGGGGAGCCGAGCTAGATCCCGGTAGGACCGAAGGAGTCGAGCCCGCCACCAGAGTCGCCGGTAGATGACCGTGCAGACTATCCCCGGAGGGATCAGGGGAAACAGGGGGGTAAACACGAAGATAAAGGCCACTATCCCGGTCCAGCGAAAGGCAGGCCTGGGCAGGTACGTGGCGGCTACCAGAATTTCGCCGAAAGCCCCTAAGATAAAAGCGTAAGGAGTGAGGAAGTTCCAGAATTCATTCTTATGCCGCCCCGCCCGGATGGCGCGGATAGCCAGGGTCCGTTCTGGGCCGTCATAAAAAATCAGCATCAAGGGCTGTTCCGCAGTGGACACAAAGGTCCATCGCTCCTCTCGAAAAGCCACAAGTCCCCCCACAAAGACTTGGGCCCCTTCTGCCAGGGCGGCAATCTGGTCGAAGCGGATTTGTTCCGGTACTTCTTCGCTGGGGTCAAAGGATTCAGGGAGTTCTCCCCGCTCAGTCATGGGGAGCATATAGGTTTTGGCCCCAGTAAGGTTTACGGGTATGGTCAAGGTCGCGCCACGGATCCACAGGGTATGGCCGTCGGTGGATTCAAAGCCCCCCATGAACCGGTAGGTTCCTCCTTCCCCGGCGAGATGCCGATAGGTTCCATAGTCCATCAGGGGGGTGAGGCAGAGGGCGTCGAAGCGTCGCCGGAAGACCCGCCAGGAATGGCGGCTAACAAAGCCCCCCGCCACAGGTACCAGGGCGAACCAGAATAGCGCAAGGCCGAGGATCCCTAGTAAATCAAAAAGCCGTATCGTATGATTCCTCCATGAACAAATCTACCAAGCCAAGCCCTACCGTCCTGGTGGTGGGGGCCCTGGCCACCAACTGCTGGCTCTATCCTCTGACCGAGGCGTCTTCCCCATCTGCTTCGTCTTATGCCCAGACCCAGCCTTGTGTGGTCATTGATCCCGGGGCGGACTCGGCGATGATTATCGCCCGTATGGCCCAGCTTCACCTGTATCCCCGGTATATCGTTCTCACCCACGGGCATTTTGATCATGTCGCGGCCATTCCCGGTATTGTTGCTTCGGTTTTTCCAGGCGCCGAGGCCCCGGAAATCGCCATCCACCGGGAAGATGCCGCCTATCTGGGCCCTGAGGCCTATTCGGTGCACCAGGCCGCTTTTCGCGCGGTGGCCGGAAGCGCCGCCTATGTGGACGCCCTATGGGAACCGCTGCCACCGGCAACCCGGCTCTTGGCCGAGGGGGATCGCATCGGGTCTTTTCAGGTGCTGCATCTGCCGGGCCATAGCCCCGGTTCCATCGCCCTCTATGAAAAGGAGCAGCAGCTCCTTTTCAGCGGAGACACCTTGTTCCGGCATGGCGTAGGTCGTACGGACCTTCCCGGCGGGGATTGGGCGACCCTGCGGCACAGCCTGAACCGGCTCTTTACCCTGGACGGCTCTTGTACGGTCTATCCGGGGCACGGTTCCCGTACCACCATAGCCGCAGAGCAGCAACCCTGAGGTCTGACCCTCTCGGTGGGGTCAGACCCTAGCACTTAGCCGGTAGTACATACAAGGCCTTCATGCGCCTCCACGGCAGGTGGTGGTTAGTGGAGCGTGCTCAGGGCCACGGCAATATCGTAGCAGTAGTCCCCAAGGTTCTCTACTCGCCGAACCACGTCGATGAACAAGAGTTCGGTCTTCACGTTCTGGCCCGCTTCAATGCGCTTACGCCCAAGCTTCCGCAGCTTGTTCCGGGACCGGTCAATGTCCCCTTCCAGGTCTTTGGCATAGGCCGCTTGTTCCGGGCTTAAAGGATGGCCCAGATGATCCTGGACAAAACGTAGCGAAGCTTCCACCATGCCCATATAGGGCATGAGGGCGTCCAGTTCCTTGGGTTTGAAGTTCAGGTCTTTCTTAACGCTCCGTTCCAGCAAAAGACCCATACTGAAACAGCCGTCAATTACGTCCTCTAGGTCCGCAAGAATCCGCAAGAGCAGCGTGACTTTCCGCTCGCTCTGGGGACTGAGCTGCTGACGGGTACATTCCATGAGAAACTGGGTCAGCTGCTCCCGCATCTCATCGGCGTATTGCTCTTGTTTCCCCAGGTCCCGCACCAAGTCCCCTACGGCCTGCTCCTTATCCCGCTCCGCCGCCTCTTCCTGCATGGACGAAAAACCTCGACTCACCGCCTGGTACATTCGCACCGCTAAACCGGCCATATCCCGGATTTCTTTTTCCGCCCGCAGAATGTTCAGTTCCGGCGTATTCTGGATGGACCCAGACTTATACTCCAGGGTGTAGGAGCCCGAAAGGGGAGTATGCACGTCGGGGGGGTCTTTGACCAGGAAGGAAACCAGGGAGGCAAAGGGCTTCACAAAAGGGAAGAAGATCAGGGTATTAAGAATATTGAAGGCGCTGTGAAACATAGCTAAACGGGTGGTAATGCTGGTTTGGGCCCCCGGACTCATCCAGTCCACCAGGCTCAGGAGGGGATTAAAGAAGATCAGGGCCCAGAGAGTGCCCATCACGTTAAAGAGGACGTGTACCAGGGCGGTCTGCCGGGCAACGGTCTTGGTCCCGATGGAGGCCAGGGCCGCGTCAATGGTGGTACCGATATTGGCCCCCAGGATCATGGTGTCGGCCATAGGGTAATCAATCAGGCCGTTGTGGGCCATGGTGAGCATGATGGCCGTGGAGGCACTGGACGAATGGGTGATAACCGTCATCACTACCCCTATGGCTGTACCGATCAAGGTAGAAAGCACCCCCCGCTGGGAAACCGAACCGATGAAGGCCAGGGCTTCAGGACTGAGTCGGGGCATAGACTGGGTGAGGGAATCCAATCCCAGGAACAAAAGCCCAAAGCCCAGGATCACTTCTCCCAGGACCCGGTGTTTCCATTTGATCATCCACATAATGAAGCCCAGGCCCACTGCAGGCAGGGCCAAGGCGGAGATACTCAAGGTGAAGCCCACCAGGGAGATGATCCACCCGGTAATAGTGGTGCCGATATTGGCCCCCATGATCACGCCGATGGCCTGGGATAAGGTGAGCAGTCCCGCGTTCACGAAAGACACCACCATCACCGTGGTGGCCGAAGACGACTGGATGATGGCGGTAACCGCCAGGCCGGTCAATACCGCGGTAACCCGGTTTCCAGTCATAAAGCTCAAGACTTGCTGAAGCCGGGGACCTGCGGTGTGTTGGATGCCGTCACTCATCACCTTCATGCCATATAAGAACAGCCCCAAGCTGCCAATGATACGAAATATCGTGTCCACATAGTGCACAGTTTCGCCCTCCTCCTCTATAGCCTACCGAAAACCACTCACTATTACCACACCTGCCGCCATTTGCCATGGAGGTATCTTTATCTACAGCCGCGCTTGGATCGTGTGATCCGGAGCATGGCTTAGAGAAATACGGGCTCTCGTTACCCATCCCGGACGCTTAGAGGCCGTCGCCCAGGCGGGGGTGGCACCCACACCTGGGATCCAGTGATGACGCCAGCAAGTACGAGGGCTGAAGATGAATAAGTGGTAAAACGGGAAAAAGTAACGCTCTAGCAGGTATTTCTTTATCCGGGCCGCCCCGCCAAACCGTCGCCGAACCGAAGGTTCGCATACAGCCCCGGAACTGGTATGTGCAATAACCTCCGAATTTATTTGTATAAAAAAGATACGTTTTCGATCTATTGACAAAGTAAAAAATCAAGAATATATTCAAAAACAAATGAAATTTGGAAGGGAATTCAATGGATTTTACAGAATTACGGGCAAAGATAAAAGAAGAGGCGGCAAAAGGGGCCTTTGAAAATTCAACGGAGTTGATACAAAGTCTTGTTTTTCGTCTTGATAAGCAAGAATTTGTTCCTATTATTACCGAAATTGGCGCTATTCC
>JAITJK010000272.1 GCA_031278935.1 Spirochaetaceae bacterium
GCTCATGCCCCCCAAAATTGCATCAAATGCCGCGCTTCCCCCAGCTTCTTCCCAGGAGGCTTCCCCTGGAAGGAGACGAAGTAGGAAAAAGACCCCCCAGGACAAGACCAGGACGGCAAAACCGGTCCAGATAACCCGGCGAGAGGCGCGGAAACCGTATACTTCGGTGAGCAGGTCCCCAAACACATAGGACAAGGGGAAGAGCAGCGTGCCGCCGTCAAAGGCCAAGGGAATTCCGAAAAGCGAAACCCCCAGATCCAAGAGCTTCGCCGAAGAGGCTACATTGCTCATCAGCAAAATAGCCACAAAAAAGGCCATTACATAATCCAGATATAAGAAACGAGTCCTCCTCGTCTCTGAAGCAGGGGGCATACAAACCATCCTTAGATAATGAAAAAACGGAAGAAGGCCTCTGGCTGACCAGGGCTTCTTCCGTCAAAGGGGCGTCAATCTCCTATGCAACCACGCTTAGGCCCATTTGATAAAGCCGGATCGATAGGGATGGATAAGGGCGTCATGTTTCGGCAGGATCCGCACGGTGTGTCCCTGGAATCCAGTCTCCGTACATTCTATCCGTACCTGGTACTGGTAGCAACTGCCCTGGTGGCTTATGGCCTTCATCTCAGAACGCCGGGCGTGTTCAATATAGGTACTCTGATTCGATACGGCCCCGTGGTAGAGTTCCACCAGCAATTCCTCCGGCGTGAGAGACCCCAGATCCAAGGTAGCGGAAACCGCAAGAGAATCGCCCCGCTGCATCACTGGTTTGGCATTGGATTCTATGGCGACGATCTTGAGGCTGTTCCAAGCGGCGTGGAGTTTCTGAAAATAGGCGGACAAGGATTTGGATTCTTGGTACTCATCTTTTACAATCCGGCGGTAGTTCTTTAAGGCCGGGAAGTAGAATTGGTTGGAATAGTCCATCAGCATCCGGTGGCTGGACATGGATTGGCCGATCTCCTGCATGGACGCCTTCATGCGCCGGATCCATTCCCGGGGTAACCCATCTCGGCCCCGCTGATAGAAGAGAGGGATAATGTCCCGTTCCAACAGATCGTAGAGGGCCCGGCTTTCCACATCGTCCTGAAGATTAGTGTCTTCGTATTGTTCCCCCTGCCCAATGGCCCAGCCGATTTCCGGGTTATAGGCCTCGTCCCACCAGCCATCTAAGATAGAACAGTTGAGTACCCCGTTCATGGCGGCCTTCATGCCGCTGGTCCCGGATGCCTCCAGGGGACGCCGGGGGGTGTTAAGCCACACATCCGCGCCGCTGGTGAGATACCGGGCCACGGTCATATCGTAGTTTTCCAGGAATACAATCCGGCTGGTTACATCGTATTTCTCGGCGAAATGAATGATCTCCCGAATGAGGTCCTTCCCGGGCATATCCATGGGGTGGGCTTTTCCCGCGAAGATGAGCTGCACCGGACGCTCGTTGTCTTTAACTAGCCGCAGCAGTCGTTCCGGGTCCCGGAGCAAGAGATTCCCCCGCTTATAGGTGGCAAAACGGCGGGCAAAGGCCAAGGTCAAGGCATAAGGCGACAGGGCGTCTTCGGCCTGCTGAATCCGCCGCTTCACCGCGCCGGTGTGGGTGATGTACTCCCGGATTCGTTCCCGGGCAAAGACCACCAGCCGTTCCCGCCGGCGCTCGTGGGTACGCCACAATTCTTCATCGGAAATCCGGTCCATCCGGTTCCAAATGCTGAGGTCCGTGGGCTCTTCCTCAAAGTGCAAACCAAAGTACCGGTCTAAGAGATCCGTCATAACATTGGAAACCCAGGTTCGAGGATGCACCCCGTTGGTAACATGACCGATGGGCACCTCATCGAGGGGAAGGCCCGGCCACAGATCTTTCCACATATCCCGGGATACGGCGCCATGCAACCGGGCAACGCCGTTGGCATAGGCTGCGAGCTTCAAAGCCAGCACGGTCATGCAATAGGTTTCATGATCATCCCCCGGATGTATCCGGCCTAGGCTCAAGAATTCTTTCCAGGAGATCCCTAAAGTATCCGGCCAGGAACGGAAGTATTTTTCCATAAGCCCAATGTCAAAACGCTCGTTCCCCGCCGGAACCGGGGTATGGGTGGTGAAGATATTGGTGGGCCATACCGCTTCTTTGGCTTCATAAAAGCTAAAGCCCTTTTCCCGCATGATTTCCCGAATCCGTTCCAGGCCGAGAAAGGCCGAGTGGCCTTCGTTCATGTGGGTTACCGCAGGATTGATCCCCAAGGCCCGGAGGGCCCGAATGCCCCCGATACCCAATAGGATTTCCTGCTGAATCCGGGTTTCCTTGTCCCCCCCATAAAGGGCGGCGGTGATATTCCGTATATCTTGGGCGTTTTCCTCGATATTCGTATCCAACAGGTAGAGAGAACCGCGGCCCACCTTCACTTCCCAAATCTGGGCTACCGCGATGCGGCTGGCCAAGTCCACGGTGATTTTTAGCGGCTCCCCGTCTCTGCCCAACTTGCGTTCCACCGGCATATTATACCAGTCGTTTTCAGGATACCGTTCCTGCTGGAACCCATCGGCGTTGAGGATCTGCTTAAAATACCCTTGGCGATAGAGGAGTCCGACCCCTACCAGGGGAAGGCCCATATCCGAAGAAGTTTTCATGTGATCCCCGGAAAGGATCCCCAAGCCCCCGGAATAAATCGGCAAAGACACGTCCATACCGTATTCCATGGAGAAATAGGCAACCATGTCCCTGCGGGAGCCACGATACCAGGTGTCGCCTTTTTTATATTTCAGGAAACGCTTGTACACTTCATTCAACGCCGCAAGATAGGAGTCATCTTTGGCCGCTTGAACGAGCCGGTCTTGACTAACCATACCGAGGGTCCGAATCGGACTTTGTTCAGCTTTAATCCAGGCGTCATAATCCAGGCGGATAAAGAGCTGGACCGCGTCAAAATTCCACGAAAGCCAGAGGTTCCGGGCTATTTCCTCCAGAGGTTTTAAAGAACTTGGGAGTTTCGGTTTAACCGTATATGTAGCGATTTTCATAATCTTAGTGTATGTTTCAATTATTATATTGTCAATCTGGGAAATTCGAGAAAAGCCCCGGTCTCACTGGGGGGTATCGGCCCTTTAAGACGGAACAAGACTATTCGATTATCATAAAATCGTGGAAATACAAGAGCTTGATGCGCCCCAGATGCAGAATATCGTTGTATCGGCGCAGGATTTCGGCTTTTATCAGGGTTTCGTTGGCCTCCCGCAATTCCGCCGCCGTGTGGGCGCTGAAATACGCGGCGGCAATATTGCGAAAATCCTGTACCTTGGCGTCCAGTTCCTCCGCAAAGGGACGATCCTCGCTCTGGTAGGGAAAGACGATGGAAATGACGATAGTCATAGGCGGGGTGTCGGCGGTAACCACTCGGAACCGGCCAATGCCCGTAAACATCCCGTCCTGGGACTTCCGCTCCGGGGCTTCTTTCCGGGAAAACGGCCCTATCCCCTGGGTGGGCACCGTAAACCAGGGACGGGCATTGGGATTCCGCAGCGCTAAGGCGTACACCGTTACCCCCGCAAGCACCAGGAATAAGAGCGCCACCACTACCCAGAGGAACCGGTACAAGACCCGGCCCAGAGCGGCCACCCACGCCGCAAGCCGAGGGAGCAGCGTTTGTACCGGCCTCGGCGCTTCATGAGGCTCTGCCGGCAGATCCCCGGCCTGTGGCCCTGCCTCAGGCAGATCCACGGTACGAAACCCGGAGCGCTTAGGCCAAGCCAATGCCCGCCTCTTCAAAGCGCCGGAGTACCGCAAAATTAACCGCGCTTACCGTGGCCAGGTAATCCGCATCTGGAGCGACATAAAAGACGAAGGCACTTTGACAGGCGCTTCCACTGACAGAACTCAAACCCGCAAGGGGCGTCCCATGGGTTCCCTGCACCTCCG
>JAITJK010000016.1 GCA_031278935.1 Spirochaetaceae bacterium
TCGCCGGCAAAGCACCTGCACCGTCCGATCCAGCTCCCGTTCTCTGCCGATAACCGGTTCGAGCTTTTTTCCCCGAGCCAGGGCGGTAAGCTCCGTGGCGTACCGGTCCAGGGCGCTCCGTTTATTGCTCTTATTTTTTTGGGACAGGTCGCTTCCTTCCTCCTCCTGGTTGTCCTCTTTACGCTCGCCGTTGCTGTTCATTTTATTTAAAACAAAGGACCGCTCTCCATTGACTCCATGGGAGAGGACATTCAAGAGTTCAAAGCGCTTAATGCCGAGTTTGCGCAAATAGTAGGCGCAATAATTTTGTTCTTCATCATACAGGGACACCAGAATATCCGCCACCTCAAGGATATGCTTCTGGGAAGCCTGGCTCTGGAGCACCGCCCGTTCAATGACGCTGTGAAATCCCACGGTCTGGGTCGGTTCAGTATCGCCGATACTGGGGACTTTCTGCTTAAAATAATCTTCCATACCCCCTTTAAGGACATCCAGATCGGCGCCACAGGCGGCGAGGATTCCCTGAACTTCATCAAAGGCTAATGCTGCATATAGTATATGTTCCGGCGTCAGGTACTCATGGTTACGTACCTTCGCCTCATGATAGGCGGCGTTGATAATGGCCTGTACATGGCCGCTAATTTTCATTGTTTACTCCCTGCTTAAGAGCATGGAAAG
Source organism: Spirochaetaceae bacterium (assembly GCA_031278935.1). Lineage (GTDB taxonomy): Bacteria > Spirochaetota > Spirochaetia > Treponematales > Breznakiellaceae > JAIRLU01. The sequence goes on from JAITJK010000016.1 coordinate 679, forward strand.
CTCTTGGCGTGAAAATGTACTAGTTACAGTATACTACTAAAGCCCATAAAACACTATGCGCTTTCCCCTCAATTTGCCTTCCACAAGGAAGACCCCGGCCTTACAGCGGTTCTACGAGGCAGCGCAACGGAAATTCATACTGTGCCGCCAAGCTATGGACCTTTTGGGCTTTGGTTTGGGCAATATCCCAAGAGTAGTGTCCTACTATGCCTCGTCCTTTGCGATGTACCTCCCACATGATACGATTGGCTTCGGCCTGATCTTTATGGAATACGGTGATCAGCACTTCCACTACAAAATCCATGGTGGTATAGTGATCATTACACAATACAACCCGAAATTCTTCGGGTTCCTTAAGCTGTTCCGCTTTTTTAGGGGCAAATAACGTATCACTTTGGCTATATAAGGACATAGGTCTACCATACCCGAAAACCCGTAAAAACTCAATGTCGCCGTCCTAATCCGCTGCGCTCGCAATGACGGCATATTTTCTGCAATCGGAATCCCAAGACTGGTATGCCACGCTTTGACATTCTCAGCCAAGGGTTATACTATAGGAGGGTGAATGCAACGGAGTACGGCAAACCGTGTCTTCTACGGGGCCTGGCTGTGGCGGGGATCCTGGGTCTGTTTCTGGGCTTCGGCTCCCCGCTGGGAGCCCAAAGCGAGGAACCTGCGGGCCGGGGGGAGTACCTGACCATCAAGATAGCGGTGATGGGACCGGGGGATGAACTGTATTTTTGGTGGGGTCATATTGGCCTTATCATTGAAGACGCCCTCACGGGACAGGCGCGGTTCTACGATTATGGGCTTTTTTCCTTTGACAACGACCATTTTTTTGTGAATTTTGCCTTTGGCCGGCTCCTATATAGCTGCGGGGCATCCTCGGCAGAGACTAATATCCGTGCGTATATCCACACGAACCGGGATGTAACCCTTTATACCCTGGATTTACCGGCGAAAAAACGCGCAGAGATACAGGATTTTGCAGAAATGAACATCCTCCCGGAAAACCGGAATTATTATTACCACCATTTTCGGGACAACTGCGCCACTCGGATACGGGATATTGTGGACCTTGCTACGGATGGGGGATTTAAGGAGCGTTTTGGTGCCGCGCCGGGGCGGTATACCCTGCGCCAGCACGTCCGCCGGCATACCTGGTTTTCCCCGTTTTTTGACTGGCTGCTGAACTTTCTCATGGGCCAGGACATTGATACCCCCCTTACGGTGTGGGAAGAAATGTTTCTCCCCGCGGAGATTGGCAGCCGGATTGCCGATTTCACCTATCGTGATGCGGACGGGATTGAACGGAAGCTGGTTACTGCCGTGGAGGTGCGGAACCGGGGAGTGAACCGTCCCGCGATTTTAGCCGCCCCACCCCGGAAGTGGATTCCGGCGCTTCTTATCGGGCTGGGGCTTGCCGGGACGTTGGGACTCATGCGCGGCCTGCGAAAGCGGCGGCCTAGACTCTCCCGGATGCTTTTGGGGCTGAGTCAGAGCGTTTTGGGGTTATTTTTTGGGATTACCGGGTCGCTCTTGTGTTTTATGAGCTTTTTCACGAATCATGACTACACCTACCATAACAGCAATCTGCTCTTTATCAATCCCCTGCTTTTGGGGGCTGTCCCTTTGGGACTCATGGTGGCCTTAGGGAAGGAGCCTTCCCGCCGGATCCGGGCGGAATTTGGCTTAAAGGCCCTATGGACTATGGTGCTTTTGGGGAGTCTTCTTTCCATGGCGATTAAGCTCTTCCCCGGTTTTTACCAGCAAAATCAGGTCAGTCAAGCCCTGGTCACCCCCTTCGCCCTGTTTCTCAGTCACCTGCCATGGAGCCACCGGCCGTGGAGGCGTATTGGTTCCCGCTCCTAGCAGGGCGTACTTACCTATTGTAAGTCTAATGGGGAGGGGGGTCTGACCTCAAAGGGTTCTAAAGCGGCAAATGCGCCTACCCTAGGAGTACCCGGCGATGGGCATCCGTCATTACGAGGAGCGCAAGCGCCGAAGCAATCCACTCAACAGGAATCGCCGGAATGTCCGCCCCCAAACTACACGGTCTGCCAGGGGCTTTAAACCCGCTGGTGGTTCTCTACGCGAGACCCGAAGCGAGGTTTCCCCGGCCTCCTAGTTGTCGCGGCGGGGGGACACAAGTCCGAAAACAGGCTTGCCAAAAACAGTTGCGTAGTTGTGTATAGACAGGAGCGTTTTGGACAATGGGCCGGCCATAGGGGGGACGCAAGCCCATCTAGGCGCCCGCCCCCCTATCGGGCTTTTGCCTTCCCAAGCGTTATTACCCTAATTTGACGGTTTTCTCGTTCAAAAATTACTATCCCCTTAATCTAACATAACCTGAGATACCATAGTTTTGAACTATTTCAGTTGTCATGGCCTATATGTTTTTCTATTCAGGTAGTAGGCGGATCGGACAAGTGAATAAATGACAAACTAAATATAAACCTATATAAACCGTTAAATAAAACGAATACTCTTGAAAAACAATTCGATCCGGAGTATGGTATTGCAATTCTAGTTTGGTTAAACATAACGAAACCAGTCAATACCTTTGCAGCACCTGTAGTTTTATATGGTTTCGTGTGAACCATTCCTGAGACCCGGGGAAATTCCGGGGGAATTTATTCTGAAGGAGGACTCGATGAGAAAAAAGAGTCTTTTGCTTGGAACCGCAGCGGGTATCGCGCTGCTGGTGGCGCTATGGGCCGGGTGCAAGGTGGAAACCGGGGACGGGGACCGGGTAAGCAGCGTTACGCTTAGTCCGGCAACAGCCGTGGTTGCCCGGGGCGGCGCACGGCAGTTTACCGCAACCGTGGCCGTGGAAGGTTCCGGGTTGGCACGGACCGTTACCTGGGCCGTAGAAGGAACGGCGGCCCTCAAGGCGGGGACCACCATTTCGGCGGACGGGGTCCTCACCGTGGCGAAGGATGAAAACCTGACGGTCTTGACGGTGAAAGCCGCTTCCACTGCGGACCCCTCCAAGACCGGGGAGGCTGCGGTAAGGGTGGTTGTGGCGGTGGACGCCGCCATACGCATCGGGTTTGAGGGGGAGCCTACCGTAAGCGGCGCGGCGGCGGGGATTGTCCTCTCCAAGACCGGGGCCGGGGGCAAGCCCAAGACCCTGGCACTGAGCGCCACGGGGTATGAGAGCCCCACCTGGTACGTGGACGGGGCAGAGACGGGAAC
>JAITJK010000058.1 GCA_031278935.1 Spirochaetaceae bacterium
ATTGCCAGTGGGGAGTCCTTTTCCTTTGTGGAGAATCTGCGGGATTACGCGGACTTCCAAGAAAGCGGCTCCTTCATCGTGCAGGCTCGAATGTACCCTGAATTGTACCGGGTTGCTTCGACGGGCGCTTCGGTGAGGCCCCTGGAATCGAACCGGCTTTCTCTGAGCCTACGGCCTCCTTCCGTCATAGGCCCCGACGGGATACCCCTGGAAATGGATGTGGAGACCAACGCGGTGCTGGTGCGGGAGAAACTACCCCCGGATGAGGTGGTGAAGTACCTCTTAAGTGCCCGGCAAAAGTCCCAGTGGGAAAAATTTTTCCTGTACCTTGACCTGGAAGCCATACTTACCCGGGATGGGGTGCGGCAACGGCAATGGCTCACGGAATCTGAAGAGGGCCGAAGACAGATGATCGCTCGCTACCGGATGGACCTACAGAGTTCCGTGGTGGACGGGGATATTGTCATGATCCCGATGGATTTCCAGATAGAACGGACCAACTATAATGAATTGGAAGGTACGGTGGTGGCCTTACAGAAGTTTAAGATCAGCTCCACCGTTACGGAACGCAAGCGCTACACCTATTATCTGCGCCGGAAATACGATATTTGGACCGTGGTGGATTATTCGGTGATCAACTTAGGAACTGAATGAGCCGGAGACCGGATGAAGCTAGTACTGGTCATTGAGTCTGATGAGACCTTTGACCGGGTCGCGTACTATACCGCCGCTATGGGATTCGAGCCCATCCGGTACCGGCAGGTCTTGAAAAGTATGGACAACCTGGACGAGGTAGACCCGGCGCTTATCCTCATTAGCGCTCAAGACTTTCCCCGGGACTGGAAGGTCTTGCTTCAATTCGTGCGGAGCGAAGGGCCTAAGACGGCGTGTCCTCTTATCCTCCTTAAAAGTACGCAATTCCCTTTAGAAGCCACGGCCCGGGCCTTTTATCTGGGGGTGAATGGTTTGGTTGCGGAGACCCTGGACGAACCACAGGAGATTACGCGGCTTCTGGCCTTATTACGAGGGCTCATTCCGGCCCAGGAACGCTACCGCTTCTGCCGGTACTTCGAGGAGGAGTGGAACCGTTTCGGCCTGGTCATCTCCCATCCCCGTACCCAAGGGCTCATCACCGGGCGGGTTATTGTCATTTCCGCTGCGGGTATTGCTTTTTATCCTGATACCCTGGCCGCCCTACAAGACCTTCCGGTAGAGGAGGACTTACCCGGCTGTTCTCTGCGGGCCGGGGAGGCCATCTTGTCCCCGGTATGCCGGATCGTCCATCCGGGCCGGGTACTTATCTTGGAATTCCGTTCCTTCCCCGATCATGAACGCGCCCTTTTGGAAACTTATCTGCAGGGGCGGCTTCCGTGCTAGCGGTTTTAGGCTTTAGCTTTAACGCCATTGCCCCCTTGTTATGTACCGTTGCCTTGGGTTATCTCATGGGCCGCCGGAAGGACTTAAAGGAAGCGGAGATTGAGGTCTTAAACAAGCTCTGTTTTCGCTACCTTCTTTCTCTGCACATCTTCAACAGTACCCGGTCGATTGATTATGAAGGGGAATTCAACCTCAAACTCTTGCTCTTCGCGGCGGTGAGTATTGTGCTTATCGTCCTTTTCGCCTGGATTATCTTCACGCTGACCATCCGGTCCCCGGGGCGGCGCTGTATTTTTATCGTGAGCGCCTTTCGTTCCAATAATGTCATCTATGCCCTGCCCTTAGCGGAGAATCTTTTTGGAGAATCCGGAGCCAGGGTAGCGGCCATGCTGGTGCCGGTTACGATTATTCTGTTCAATTTCTTCACGGTGATTGCTATGGTCTACCACTCCCGGTTTACCGGTGCAGGTTCTGAGGACCCCTTGCCGCTGCGGGGAGCCTTGAAACGGACAGCCGTGGATATTGCGAAGAACCCCCTCATTCTCGGTTCAGTGCTGGGCATTCTTCTTTCGGTATGCCGCCTGGACCTGCCGGCTTTTCTTGCCCAGGGCCTACGGTCCCTTGCCCTTACTGCCACGCCGGTTTCCCTGCTGCTTTTGGGGGCGCAAATCGATCTGAAGCAGCTCTCCCGCAACCTCGGTCCCGCGCTGGGGGTTTGTATCGTGCGACTGGTCTTGGTTCCTGGTCTTCTGCTTCCTTTGATGCTGTTGCTGGGCTTCCGGGGCCAGGAGCTGGGGGTTTTGGTGGTGGCCTTTGGGGCGCCCTGCGCGGTGGCCAACCTGGTGATGGCGCGGAACTACCAGCTGGATCCCCCCTTCGCCGCTCAGACCGTGTATCTTACTACGGTGTTGTCCATGTTTACCATGTTTGGTATCATATCAATCCTACGCGGCCTAAGCCTGCTGTAGCCACCTGCCGCCATTTGCCCTGGAGGCATATTGGGGGCTTGTGTAGGTTAGACCGCAGGGCGTACCTGTAGCGGGCCATCGGTCATTATGAGAAGCGAAGCGACGAAGCAATCTAGAGGGGCATTCACCGCACTGGATCGCTTCGTTATGCTCATAATGCTGTTTTATTGATAAAAACGAGTGTTCATTCGGGTAATTCGTGGGCTTTTCTTTCCGCGAATTTACGCATATAGCGGGTTTGGATACAAATCACCACTGCCGGCCAGGGGCTACGCCCAGGGTACGTGGAGGGAGGGTTGATGAGAGAGAGGAGATCGGGGAGTTCGTTTAATTCCCTGCGAAGTGAACGGAAACTGGAATCGGTATTCTTGTTTACCACCGGAAAATGCAACGCACGATGCACCATGTGTTTTTATGCTCAGGATATGGAAAAAAAGGCTGCGGACCTGTCTTTTGAGGAAATCCAAAAATTGTCTCTTTCCGCAGGACGCTTTAACCGGCTGTGGCTGTCCGGTGGCGAGCCTACGCTACGGGAAGATTTGCCGGAAATTATCGAGATGTTTTATAAAAACAACGGTATACGGGACATTAACTTCCCCACCAACGGCATAAAAACCGATCTGCTCATAGACTGGCTAAAGCGCATACGCAAAAACTGCCCGGGGAGCAACATTTCTATCAGTATATCCGTAGACGGCTTCGGCGAAACCCACGATATTCAGCGGGGAGTGCCGAGTTTTTACAAAGCTGCGGAAACCCTGAAAAAAATCGATGATAATTTCAGGGATGATGGCAAGGTGATTAAAAATATCGCCACAGTAATCACCAAATACAACGTAGGGGAAGTGCTAGATTTCGTTCTTTGGGTGTACGGTCGCTTTAATGTGTCTACCCACACCATCGAGGCGGCTCGGGGAACAACCCGGGAAGACGGCGTCAAGGTCGTTACGGAACAGTCTCTCCGGGAGATACAGGACGCCCTGGCGCCCTACTACTTGCTGTATGCCCGGCGCATCGGCGAGGGTATGAACGCTTTGGGTCGAGGGATTACGGAATTCTTTTATGTAGGGCTCATGCGGGCCATGTACAATATCCGCGCCGAAAATATTGATAAACCTACCTGCTGGAACATGGATTGTACCGCCGGGGAAACCACGCTGGTCCTGGATTATGACGGACGCTTTCGGGCCTGCGAGCTGCGGGACCCCATAGGCCGGGTGCAGGACTACGATTATGACATTCAGCGAATCATGCAAAGCCAGGCCATGAAGGCTGAGATTGACGCCATCGGTCACGGGTATAAGGCGAACTGCTGGTGTACCCATGGCTGCTGGATCATGTCGTCCATCGTATTCAATCCCCTGAAAATGATGCAGAAACTCATGGCCGCGAACCGGGAAACCAAAAAATTAAACCGCCCGCTGGATATAAGCGAGAAAGTTCTTACGGAGCTTGAGGGAAAGTACCGGCTGGACCGGGATAAACTCAAAGCCCTGGGCATTTTATGAAAATACTGTTGGTTACCCGGGGTTCCCAGGGGGATGTGTACCCCTATCTACAGCTGGCGAAAGAGCTGGGCGCCCAGTCCCATGAAGTTACGCTGAATCTACCCCGGGTGTTCGAGGGTCAGGCCAAAGACGCGGGCCTTAGGTATACCTTGCAGGGGCATGATGACATCGGGAGTATGATGGAAAACGAGCTGGACACGAAAGACTTTTTGGATTGGACCCGGAGGGTGATCGGCAATCAATTCAAGGAATTGATCCCTCTTTTGGGGGAGCATGATATACTGGTGGCGTCGAACACGGAATTTGCCGCCCCTAGTATTGCGGAATATCTGAAAAAGCCCTATATCCGTACCGCTTACGGCCCTTTCATTCCCAGTCGCACCATACCACCCCCTATTTTTCCTTGGCCCACGCCTCATCCCATATTGAGGCCTGCCCTTTTGTGGGGGTTTTTGAACGCTGGCCTTAATCTCATGGTGAAAAAGCCCCTAAACCGCCACCGCGTGGCCTTGGGTATGCCTCCGATTCAGGATCAGGCGGATCACGCGCCACGGAATGCCTTCAACTATCTCATGTACAGCCCTTCTTTGGGTTCTGTAGACCCAAAGTGGCCGTACCCGTGGGCCATTGGGGGGTATATTTTTAATGACCAGATGCCTTACAACGAGGAATCCTACGGGAATTTCATCAAATTTATCGAAAAAGACGATAAAAAGTCGCTTTTTTTTACCCTGGGGAGCTGTAAAAGCAATGATCACCAGCGTTTTGCCGCGCGACTGTTCGCCCTATGCCGGAAGCACGACTGCAAGCTGGTTATCGGTTCGGGGTGGTGCAAACTGGGGAGCGCTCTTCCACACCACGAGGACCTGTTTCTGTTGGAACCGGTGATCCCCCATCACCTAGTTTTTCCGCGTTGTTCCGCCATCATCCATCACGGTGGCATAGGCACGACCCACAGCGCGGCCCGTTCCGGCCGGCCCCAGATGATCCAAGCCCTGTTTCTGGACCAGTGGTACTGGGCGGAACAGACCCGGAAACTGGGCGTGGGGCCGGGCAAAATAGACCTTAAACGCTGTACTGACGGGGAACTGGAAAAGAACGTGTTGGATTTACTGAACAACGAATCCTATCAGCGGGACGCAGCATTGCTGGGCGAAAAGATTCGCCAGGAAAAAGGCCTAGAAAACGCCTGCCACAAAATAACCCACTTGCCCTGGAAGCCCGCGGGGAGGTAAATTCCGCGACTAACTGCCTGGTGAGGCGTCGGAGCGCAACCCGTTCCCTGACCATGCGCTTGGTAGGGCTATAGCTCCACGGCAGGTAGCGGGCCTAGCTTGATGCTTGGTTCCCAGCGGAAACACAGCTGAAAATCAATCCCTACTCGTGTGCCATCCTCTGTGCCGTTTGAAGGGGTAACGCCATTTAAGGCGTTGGAAAATTTAACGTTCATCTGCGGCTTGATGGAGAAGCCCTTTACCGGGGCCCACTTAACGGAGAGACCCACCACGGCGGCGCTGATTTCGCCGTCCACAACCGTCGTGAGATCCTTACCGTCCCCCGGCCTGTGCTGCCCTGCCCCCACCAGGGGATCCACCAGCTTGAAGAAACATCCCAGGGACAAAGGGTCCAGGACTTTGTATTCCGCAGCGACATAGACCCCCAGACCAAGCCCCACATCGTCCGCCTCCGTTGGCTTATCCTGGTCTTTAATCACCCCGCCCTCTTTGATATACACCGCTAGGGCGCCTTCGGCACTCAGGGTTAGCCTGGGGATGCCCATAAATGCGGTGAACACATTGAAGTGGAGTTTGTTGTAGTCGTTTCCTAGATAATCATAGGAGGCCCCCCCGGCGGCTATGAAGGTTTGAGAAACATATTCCTCCAGCACAAGAAACCGGATACCCTCGTCCGATGGAATGCCTCCTGATTCTGCTAAACTTATCCAGGTTACGGGATTATACGCGCTGATGGAGACGCTCGGCTGTAGTACAAATCCGCTCAGGGTATGCCCACCCGGAAGCTGCTGCTGCCAGCCTAGGCCGAAATGACTGGAGTCGAACAGTAGGGGACCGAAATTCGGTTTAAATTTACCTCCCCAAATATTTCCGGTTTCGGTAAATTGGTACTTACCCCAGGCGTAATATATGGGCTTGTTCCAACTGCTTACATGGCTAAGTGAAGATCCGTCATATTCGTTGTAATTGGTACTGCTCGAGGGGAAGCCCCGGACCTCCGCATAGGCACTTACCTTGCCCAGCAGGCCGGTAACTTTCAGGCCGGACTGCCCCAAGTTAAAGGCCCGGTAGTTCTCCTTGGTATCCCCGGTTGCGGAATCATAATAAACCGGGTCCCAGTTGAGGCTCAAATAGGGTTGAATCGTAATGGACTGGGCCCCAAGACCTATCCGGCCCAGAAAGGCCACTACTCCGAAAAACAACAATCGTTTTTTCATATAAATCTCCTCGCTTATATTAATGAGTGTATCATGATTTGCCCAAAAAGTCATTGGACTTGTTCAATAACCCGGTTGGTTATCGAACAAGTCCTGCAAAATGCTCCGCATTTTGCTATTTT
>JAITJK010000099.1 GCA_031278935.1 Spirochaetaceae bacterium
TTGTTCAATAACCCGGTTGGTTATCGAACAAGTCCTGCAAAATGCTCCGCATTTTGCTATTTTTCAGCGGAAGTTGTTTAAAAACTGAAGTTTTTAAACAACTCTATTTATCGTTACCTCCCCTGGAGGCGTGGTGGGGTTGAGAGCGGGGTCAGACCCCTAACGGGGCAGATGGAGGTGGACGTTCAGCGGGGGTGTGGGCTATAGTAATTGCCGAAGGGCCCAGGCCCCCTAGCTAAGGAGCAATGTTATGGAAAAAAAACAGGTTCCCGTAAGAACCGTGGTGGCCGTCGGTATAGGCGCCGCGTTGGTGTTTGTCCTCATGCGGTTCGTGGCGATTCCTTCAGGAATACCCAATACCAACCTAAACCTGGCCTGCGCCATCTTGACGGTTTTCGCCGCCATCTTTGGCCCCCTGGCAGGTTTCCTCATCGGCTTTATCGGCCATACCTTGACTGACCTCACCTGGGGCGGGGTTTGGTGGAGCTGGGTTATCGCGGACGCGGTTTACGGTCTTATAATCGGACTGTTCGTCAAGGTCTACGGCATCGAAGACGGTGCATTCCGCCTTACCAAGGGCGTCATCCTGAATATCGTGCAGATCCTCGCCAACGCCCTGGCCTGGGTTGCCGTGGCCCCCACCTTGGACGTCCTGGTGTACCAGGAACCGGCCAAGAAGGTGTACCTCCAGGGCCTTATGGCTGCGGGACTCAACAGCGCGGTGGTCCTCATCCTGGGGACGATCCTCGCGGCAGGTTATAGCCGGACCAAGGTACAAGCCGGCAGCCTCAAAGTCGAATAGTAAGCCTATGTGCGTCAGCGCAATCCGCTTCGAAGATTTTACCTTTACCTATAAAGCCCAGGCTGAACCCACGGTCTCCCATATCTCCTTGTCCATTGCCCCAGGGGAAAAGATCCTCATTGCCGGGCCTTCGGGTTCGGGGAAGTCCACCTTGGCCCACTGCATCAATGGCCTTATCCCTCACGCTTTTAAGGGGCGGATCCAGGGCACGGTATCCCTCATGGGAGAGGATATCCGAGGTATGAGCATTTTCGCTGTGTCCAAAAAGGTTGGTACCGTGTTGCAGGATACGGACGGCCAGTTTGTGGGCCTCAGAGTGGGGGAAGATATCGCCTTTGTGGCGGAAAACGACTGCGTGCCGCCGGAAGAGATGCGCCGCCGGGTAATGGAGGTCGCCGGGATGGTGCGCCTAGAAGACCAACTAACCAAGGCGCCCCAGCAGCTTTCTGGGGGGCAGAAACAGCGGGTGTCCCTCGCCGGGGTGCTCATGGACAAGGTGGAGATCCTCCTGTTTGATGAGCCCTTGGCTAACCTGGACCCCGCTACGGGTGTACAGACCATTGAGCTTATCGACCGTCTGCACCGGGAAACCGGAAAAACCATTATCATCGTGGAACACCGCCTGGAAGAGGTGCTCCACCGAAGTGTCGACCGGATTGTGGTCATGGAACAGGGCCGCATCAAGGCGGACCTCCCCCCGGCGGATCTCTTGGCTACGGGGATGCTACGGGAGACCGGCATCCGGGAGCCCTTGTACCTGAGCGCCCTACGCTATGCTGGTACGGAGATCCGCGCGGAGATGCACCCTGAAAGCCTTGAGACCCTGACCTTTGATCCTGCGCGGCTGCGGGCCTGGGATCAGGAACGAGGAAACGAGGCCCCGGAACCGCCGAGGTCCCCCCTGCTTACGGTGCGGGACCTGGGTTTTTCCTACCCTCGGGACCCGAACCGGCAGCCCGTGCTGGAAGGGGTGTCCTTTACCCTGGCTGCGGGGGAGTGGGTGAGCCTGGTGGGGAAAAACGGGGCGGGGAAATCCACCCTGGCGAAACTCATCTGCGGCTTTAATCATCCCAGCACCGGGTCGATCAGCTTGGAAGGCCAGAATCTTGCGGATCTTTCTATCAAGGAACGTTCTCAGCACCTAGGCTACGTCATGCAGAACCCGAATCAGATGATCTCCTTCCCCCTGATATTCGACGAGGTTGCCCTAGGACTACGGAATCGGGGCATGGGGGAAAAGGAAATCCACGATAGAGTTATGGATACCCTGGCCATCTGCGGGCTGCACCCTTTCCGTAAATGGCCGGTCAGCGCCTTGAGTTACGGCCAAAAGAAGCGGCTCACCATCGCCGCCATTCTGGTGCTGGGGCCTTCCCTGATCATCCTAGACGAGCCCACCGCAGGCCAGGACTTCCGGCACTATCGGGACATTATGGAGTTCTTACGGAAACTGAACCGCGAACAGGGCACGAGCTTCCTTTTTATGACCCACGATATGCACTTGATGCTGGAATACACCCGGCGGGCCTTGGTTCTTGTGGACGGAAAGCTCCTGGCCGACGCTGCTCCTGCGACTATCCTCACGGAGCCGGACCTTATTGCCGCAGCCCGGCTAAAACAGACGTCTCTCTATAATGTAGCCCTCCGGGCGGGCCTATCAGACCCGGTACGTTTTGTGGGGCATTTTATTGCCTATGAACGCTTACAACGGGAGGCTGCTCCGGCATGAGCCGTTTTACCCTGGGATACATCCCCCGTAGTTCACCCCTGCACACCCTGTCCGGGACGACTAAGCTCTTGGTCTTCCTGCTCTGGTCGATTTTATCCATGGCCGGTTACGATACCCGGATCATGGTCCTTATGGCCGCTGGGGGGATCGGGTTATTCATCCTCTCAGGAACGAAAATCCGGGAGGTTTCCTTTATCTTCACCATGCTACTCTTCTTCATGGGCTGCAATCTGGTGGGGATTTACCTTTTTAACCCTGAGCAAGGGGTGGCTATTTACGGCACCCGGCACCTCATCGGGAAGGGCCTTGGCCGTTTTACCCTGACCCAGGAGCAGCTTTTTTATGAAGCCAATGTTCTCTTGAAGTACGCCGTGATTGTTCCGCCGGCGATTCTCCTCATCGTTACCACGGACCCCAGTGAATTCGCCGCCTCCCTGAACCGTATTGGAGTGAACTACGCCATTGCCTATGCGGTCAGTCTGGCGCTGCGGTATATCCCGGATGTTCAGCGGGATTACGAGAACATTTCCCAGGCCCAGCAGGCCCGGGGGATTGAGCTTTCCCGGAAGATTTCCTGGGTGAAGCGTCTCAAAGGGGCTGGGGCTATCCTGCTGCCGCTGGTGTTTTCCTCGCTGGATCGCATTGACGTGGTGAGTCGGGCCATGGAACTGCGGAGTTTCGGGAAGTATCACCGCCGGACCTGGTATGCCGCCCGTCCCTTCACCGCCGCGGACCGGTGGGTTCTCATCGTCTCGGTCCTCCTTTTCATCCTGGGTATGTGGTTCACTTTCCACGACGGCAACCGTTTCTACAATCCCTTTTCCTGCCAGCAGGTTTAACCATCTATGGAAGAGGCGTATTATGCTGTTGCCCTGGAGGCCCGCCTGGGGGTTTAAGGCTCCCCGACGCGCTTCTTATATCGCAAGCTCTGGGCCCGAGGAAAGTCGACTAGGGCCTACGTTTTTGCGGTCCCTCTTTCGTATCCTATAGTAACGAGCCGGGACGAAGTTTCCGGTAAACGAAAGATGCATGAAACCATGCACGGAGGTTTTTTTATGGAAAGAATGAAAAACGGGGTATGGCGGTGGTCCTGGAGGCCCGCCTGGGGGACCAGGTACACCAGTAAGGGGAAGGACCTGGAATCTTTTCCCCTTTTCCTAATACAGTAGGACTATGCCAAGGGAGACCCTCAAGTTCTATGCTTAGTGACCATCATACAAAAAATATTCAATCTCGCTCGTTTTCTATCGGTGGTATGACCTGCGTAAGCTGTCAAAACCGGATTGAGGGGAAGCTCAAGCATGCCCCAGGGATAGAACAGGCTCAGGTGGATTTCCGTACCGGAAAGGCCGACCTTACCTGGGACGGGTCCATCATCACGGCGCAGGAGATTCAGACGATCATCGAGGGCTTGGATTATCAGGTCTTGGACAAAAAGGCCAGGACCCCGGTGGTGGAGATTATCGGGACCTTGGTCATTATCCTGGCTTTGTATGTGCTGGTGCAGGGCCTGGGCCTTGCCAGCCTAAGCGCGGCCTTTCCCCTGGCCGAGGCGGGTATGAGCTATGGCCTCGTGGCGCTCATGGGATTGCTTACTTCGGTCCATTGCGTGGCCATGTGCGGGGGCATCAATCTGTCCCAGTGTATGCCCGCCGCCGCACCCCAAAAGGGGAACCCCAAGAAGGCCCTGGCTCCCGCAGCGCTGTATAACGGTGGTCGGGTACTTTCCTATACCGCTATGGGGGTCCTGGTGGGCGCGCTGGGGCAGGTGCTTAGCCCGTCCGGGCAGTTTCAGGGTATGGTGCAGCTTGCCGCTGGGGTTTTCATGGTCATCATGGGGATCAATATGCTGGGCTTTTTCCGAGGCGCCCTGGGAACCCTCCTGCGCCGCTTAAACCTGCAGCTTCCGGCCTTCTTCACCCGGAAACTGGATACCCACCGGTCCCGGAGTAAGAGTCCCCTCATCATCGGCCTCCTCAATGGTCTTATGCCCTGCGGTCCCTTGCAAGCTATGCAGCTCTACGCCCTCTCCACCGGCAGCCCCGTGGCGGGGGGCCTCTCCATGCTGCTCTTTAGTCTGGGCACGGTACCCCTCATGTTCGGCATCGGCGCCTTGGGTAGCCTCCTGCGCGGAATCCATACCCGGCGGGTAATGCGCTTCGGAGCTATCCTCGTTACGGTCATGGGGATGACTATGGCGACTTACGGCCTGGCCCTTTCTGGGTTCAGCTTTGACGGTGTCCGGCGTAAGGTCGCCTATGCCCCTCAGGGAACCGCTGAAAGGGAAGGGGCCTCTAGGCCGGCCACTGAAGGGGGCGTGCAGGTCCTCAACTCCACCTTGACCGGGGGCCGGTATCCGGCCATCACCGTACAACAGGGCATTCCCGTCAAATGGACCATTACCGCCCCTCCGGGAAGCATTAACGGCTGCAATAACCGCATGATCATCCGGGAATACGGTATTGAACACCAGTTCACTAGCGGGGAAAACGTCATCGAGTTCACCCCTGAGCGGGTGGGGAAGTTCCCCTACTCCTGTTGGATGGGGATGATCCGCAGTTCCATCACCGTGCTTGCCCCAGGAGAGAGCGCCCTGGGGGCAAGCGAGGAGGATACCCCCGCAGCTCCGTCTCCCGCAGGGGTGCTTATCCCGGTGGAGCAGGTGGCTCTAGCGGAAATCCAGGAGGGGATCCAGAAGGTGGCTATCCATCTCAAGGACGACGGCATAGAGCCCGCGCTTATCCTGGTGCAGCGAGGGGTTCCCACGCTGTGGACCGTTACCAAGGATTCCTTGGATCCCGGGAACAATCAACTGATTTTCCCAGCCTATTACACCCAGATGGACCTCATTCAGGGAGACAACCTGATCCAGCTCATACCTACGGCGGATTTTGATTTTTCCACCGGGGATAATGTGTTTTATGGGTATGTGAAGGTGGTGGATGATGTGGGAGCGGTGAATATGGAGGCCATTAAAGCGGAAGTATCGGCCTTTGAAACTTTGATTTACCCTGAATCGTATTTTGCCCAAGGACCCGGGGGCGAGTAAGCCCCCAGGGAAAAGCCACCCGATGGGTGCAGGCCCAAGGGATCCCTTTTTTTACAGGAGCGTATAGATGAACAAAACCATGATACTAGCCGCGATAGCCTTGTTGCTCGGTTCCGCCGGGTTTGCCCAGAGTGGACAGCTCAACCTGGTGAAGCCCGCCATTGTAGACCGGGATTTGGTCATTCCCCTAGGGGAGATTAGGGAAAACGCGGTGTTTTATCCCGTGGACATTGACGGAACTCGACTGGAAGTGCTGGTGGTGAAAGCCCCAGACGGCACGATCCGTACGGCCTTTAATACCTGCCAGGTGTGTTACGCCTCGGGCCGGGGCTTCTACAAGCAGCAAGGCTCGGTGCTGGTGTGCCAGAACTGCGGGAACCGCTTTCGCATGGGTCAGGTAGGACTACGCGCCGGAGGCTGTAACCCGGCGCCCATATTCCCGGAACAGAAGACCCTTACGGAAACCACTATCACCATCTCTCGGGACGTTTTTAGGGAAGCCAAGGAAATCTTTGCCCGGTGGCGGCGCGGTTAATTTTTCTATTTTTTCTATTTTTTTCTATAGTTAAGGAGCAAAGACATGCAGCGTGAGACCCTAAGGGTTGGTGGGATGACCTGCGCGGCCTGCGCCGGCAGGATTGAAAAGACCGTGAGAAAAATCCAGGGCGTTAGTACCGCCACGGTGAACCTGGCCGGCGAAACGTTATTCCTTGAGTTTACGGGCGAGCAAACCTTGACCAGCGTCAAAGACGCGGTGGTCAAAATCGGCTATGAAGTCCTGGAAAAACCAAAGGGGGCCGCCGTAACCATCCCCATCCAGGGCATGACCTGCGCGGCCTGTTCCACCCGAGTGGAGAAAGCTATCCGCAAGCTGGAAGGGATCGAATCCGCCACGGTGAATCTGGCTACGGAAAAGGCCACGGTGCTTTACCACCCGACGCTCATTCGGCTGTCCGCCATAAAAGAAGCCATCGAAAAGGCGGGCTACCAGGCCCTGGATTTCTCCAAAGAGGGAGCGCTTGACCAGGACAAACTCCGCAAGGAAAAGGAAATCAAAACCCTCTGGACCAAGTTTATGGTCGCCGCCTCATGCGGCCTTCCCCTGCTCTATATCGCCATGGTTCCCATGATAAAGGTTTTCTCCCTGCCCTTCCCCAAAGCCCTCGCTCCTATGAACTTTCCCCTGGTCTACGGACTGTTTGAATTACTGCTGGTCATTCCCATCATCATAGCTGGCAACAAATTCTACACTCTGGGCTTCAGGAACCTGCTGCACCGCAGCCCTAACATGGACAGCCTTATCGCGGTGGGAACCACCGCAGCGGTACTTTACAGCGTCTACAATATTTTCGAGATAGCCCGGGGTAACTTCAACGCCGTGGATGCGCTCTACTTTGAAACCGCTGGGGTGATTATCGCCCTTATACTGTTGGGCAAATCTCTTGAGGCCGTTTCCAAAGGCAGGACCAGCGAAGCCATCAAGAAACTCATGGGGCTTGCACCGAAAACCGCCATCATCATCGAAAAGGGCGAAGAAAAAGAAATCCCCCTGGACGAGGTAATCCCCGGCGACAGTATCGTCGTGAAGCCCGGCGCAAAAATCCCGGTGGACGGCGTTGTTATCGACGGCCAGACCGCCGTTGACGAGTCCATGCTCACCGGCGAAAGTATGCCGGTGGATAAAAAGACCGGGGACAAGGTGTACGGCGCCACGATTAACGCCAACGGCGTGATTCGCTTCCGGGCGGAGAAAGTCGGCGGGGAAACCGCCCTGGCGCAGATCATCAAACTGGTAGAAGACGCCCAGGGCAGCAAAGCCCCCATAGCGCAGATGGCCGACATCGTTGCAGGCTACTTTGTGCCCATCGTATGCCTCATCGCTCTGGTCGCGGGTATTGCGTGGTTCGCGGCAGCCTCAGCCGGACTGGTGAGCCTGCCTCCGAGTAAATCCCCGCTGGAATTCGCCCTGATGATCTTTATTTCCGTGCTGGTCATCGCCTGCCCCTGTGCTCTGGGACTGGCCACTCCCACGGCTATCATGGTGGGAACCGGCAAGGGCGCGGAAAACGGCATCCTGATCAAAGGCGGCGAGGCCCTTGAAACCGCACATAAAATCAATGCCATAGTCTTTGACAAAACCGGGACCATCACCGAGGGCAAGCCCGAAGTTACGGATGTGCTGGTTCTACAAAATAGCGCGGAAGAAGGGGGGGATGTCTCCCCCTCGCTCCAAACGCCTAGGGCGTTTTACGCTACCCCCTCTGCGGGGGACACCCCCGCAACGCCCCCGCCATCCCCGGAAGACCTGCTGCTGCAAATCACCGCTTCCGCCGAAAAGGGCAGCGAACACCCCCTGGGACAGGCCATTGTGCGCGGCGCGCACACCCGGGGTCTTAGGATTTTCACCACAGAACATTTCAAGGCCATCCCGGGCCGGGGCATTGAGGCGACTATCCAGGGACAGGCGGTTCTCGCGGGTAACCGGAAACTCATGGAGGAACGGAACATTTCCCTTGCCGCGCTGGAAGCGGATAGTGATCGCCTCGCGGAAGAAGGCAAGACGCCCATGTATGTGGCTTTGGAGGGTAGACTAGCCGGCATTGTGGCGGTGGCGGATGTCGTGAAGCGGTCCAGCAAAGCCGCCATTGAGCGCCTTCATCACATGGGCATTGAAGTGGCTATGATCACCGGGGACAACAAAAAGACCGCCACAGCCATCGCCAAACAGGTCGGCATTGACCGGGTGCTTTCCGAGGTGCTGCCCCAGGACAAGTCCTTCGAGGTAAAGAAACTGCAGGAATCGGGAGAACCTGAGCCCGGAGCTACAAAGCGCCCAGGGCGGTTTGTAGCCATGGTGGGAGACGGCATTAACGACGCTCCCGCGCTGGCCCAGGCCGACATCGGTATCGCCATTGGCAGCGGAACCGACGTAGCCATGGAAAGCGCGGACATTGTGTTGATGCGAAGCGATCTCATGGATGTACCCACCGCGATCACCCTGAGCAAGCGGACCATCCGTACCATCAAGCAAAACCTCTTCTGGGCCTTTGGGTACAACGTCCTGGGTATCCCCATTGCCGCAGGGGTGCTGTACCTCTTTGGTGGGCCGCTGCTCAACCCCATATTCGCTGCCGCCGCCATGAGCATGAGTTCCGTGTCTGTGCTGACCAACGCCCTGCGGCTCAAGCGGTTCAAGGCGCCTGTCCTTGAGGCATATAGGCCTTGAGCGTCGCGGTTGACCGTGGCTGTTTTTTCATCAAACCCACGCTATTTAAGGAGTAACATACCATGAAAGAGAAAAAAATTGTCGGATCGGGGCTTGCTGTCTTGCTGGTACTTGCGGCCCTTTCCTGCGGGAAACTGGATGTGGTAGGGACGGATTCCAAGGCTTCCTTTGACCAGCTATTGAAACAAATCCCTCAGTCGGTACGACCTGACGAAATGAACGGCGGCTGGTCCCTCTCGGCCCCGGATGAGAGCGCCCGGTTCATCTGGAGCGCCAATTACGCCGAAAGCCCGGGCTATGATGTGATGCTGGAATTCGACGCCGCCCCCTTCCTCGCCGCCGGGCTTGACCCAGATAAGATCCCGGACAAGTTTGCCTTTTACCAAGGGAAGCTCATGGTGGGGACGAAACTTGGTGAGGAACAACTGCGGTATCAGGGGGCAGTTACGCCCCTCTCCTCCTATGACCAGATGGTAAAGCTGAAACGGAGCGTCATCGGTTATCATGGGGCGCTGGACCACTACGGCGTGAATCTGGGGGAGGGAAACCTCTTTGAATGGGCCAAGGATATGGCCACCAATGACAAGGATATGGTCTTTGTGCTTAATCCGGAACCTTTTATCGCCGCAGGACTCGATCCGGCCAAAATCGAAGGTTGGGCCTTTGCTAAAGTTACCGTGGACGACGAAAAAGGCAAGCCCCTTGAGGTGGACAAGCTGCTAAAGCCCTTCAATCTGAAGTAGGATGAGGTGAAATGAACGCGGTCATTGCGGGGGCAGCGACGCAATCCAGGGTAGCGCCTGCCCAACGGGATTGCGTCGTCGCTTCACTCCTGTTTCTCATAGTCGCCTATAGAACCCTATAAAAGGCGCCCAATCTGGCATCCCGCACGCTGAGGCCCCCGCTCTAGGCCTCCATGGCAGAGGGTTGGAGAAAAAATATTTTTAATTTTTTTAAAAAGACTTTACAAACCTGTGAGAATGTAGTATGTTAGTAACAGCTAATTTAGTTTAAAATAGCTAACTGGACATGAGGGTTTTGCGGATACAAGGGAATAGGCAAAAACCTCGTTATAGGAAATTACCAGGGGATAGCTGCTACCTCTCTCGGCGAACCCCTGTGCCTCAGGCGGTAATTGGGTTATTTAAAAATATTGATGCTCTCCATTTTTTTTACCCGGAGTGATTTGGTTTCGTACGTCGTACAGAGACCGGGTCTCTCCGGGTTTTTTGTACACCGGAATCCGGCGCGGTGTGCCGATGATAACCATAGTAGGTTACCATACAAGCGGTATAGGGTTTTCACCATACTATTCACAAGGAACCATCATGAAACATAAGACTAAAGTGCTGGCGGAACGGTTTACGACCCTGTTAACCCAATGGCCGGGGGTAGAATGCATTTCCCTAAACGAGGCTGCCCAGGGGGACACCTTGGACCCCTATTTTGCCTTAATCCTGGACGTGTTTTATGCCGCTCCCATTCCCGACGCAACGGAACGCAGGCGGCTCTACGGAGACGATGTGGCGGCCTTTGAGACCTCGGGGCGCACTGATAAGGATCGCTTTCTCCTGGGGGAACTCCCGGTGCGCATCGAGTATAAGGCTACCCAGAAGGTAGAGAGTTTAGTTTCCCTGGTATCCACCAAAGCGGATTCCTTCTGGATTCTCAAGGATTCAGGTACTTATGGATTCTATCGCTTGACCCAGGGGGAGCTCCTTTTTGTACGGACCCCGTGGATAAGGGGCATACGCAAAAAGCTGCTTAACCTGGATGATACCTTTTGGGTACGGCTGCGGCAGGTCTATCAACTAAAGATGGAGCATTTGTTGAACGATCTGGGAGCGGCCTTATTTCAGGACGATGATTTCAATTACCTCATCTCCCAGGCCCTCTTCATTAAAACCGCCTGTCTTACCTTGTTTTGCATTAACCACCGGTTCGAGCCCTCCCACCGGGCCTATTATACCCAGGTACGGGAACTTACGGTGCTACCTGAAGCCTTTGAAGCGGAACTCTCCACCTTTCTGCGGGGGGCCAAGGAGATAAGCCATGAACGAAAATACGCTTTGGCCCAACGGATAGCCCGCACCATCGTCGCCCTGTAGGAGAAGAACCTATGCCGGTCCCTGTCAAACCGCCCTATCCGGCCCTGTTTTTCCTGTTGCTCAGTCTCGGGGAAATGAGTGCCTGCACGTACCGGGAGCCCGTGGCCTTTCCGGTGTATGGCGCGGGTGGGGACGCCGCTTTATACGGCTTTTCCCCGGCGGCCGTTTCCGGAGAATTTTCCCTTTCCAAGGCCGGGGTTTTTGACTATGCCTTTGAAAAGGCCGTGAGCGCCCCCGCGCAAGGGGCCTTGGAAGTGGATTACC
Organism: Spirochaetaceae bacterium; assembly: GCA_031278935.1. Classification (GTDB taxonomy): domain Bacteria; phylum Spirochaetota; class Spirochaetia; order Treponematales; family Breznakiellaceae; genus JAIRLU01. The sequence goes on from JAITJK010000099.1 coordinate 11,179, forward strand.
GGATTAGAGGCAGGGATGGGGCCTATCGGGTCCTCCTCAGTATCGAGGGAGAGGCGGCCTGGGTTTTGCCGCAGGATGCTTCGTTTCTCGGCATAGCTCCCCTGCCCACTCGAATTCGTTATGTCATACCCTTCAATACGGCCCTGGACAAGATACGCATCCAGATTACCCTCACCGAAGAGGCCACTCAGGCGGAACAGGCCGCCCCTTCCGAGGAAGAAGGTGGAGGCGTCTTCGAGCTTCGCTCCTTAAGCCTGGTACCGCGTTGGTACGGCTTCACCCAGGAAGCGGGACGGGAGTTCACCTTGCGGGTCAGCCCTTTTGTGTTTCCCCTAGCCGGAGATTCCCGGTATCCCTACAGGTTCAGCATAGACCCCCCGGCGCCCTACCGGATGAGCGGAGGGATCGCGGTGTATGCCCAGGGAGCGGCCTCCCAGGTCCGGCTCACCCAGGGATCCCGGCGCTTTGACTACACTGCGGCGTCGGAGGGAGCCGGTGCGGTCCTATCCATTCCATCCGGCGCCTTGTCTCCCTTGACCTATCCGGTGCAGGCCGACGGGGAAGGGCCCTTCACGACCTTCATGCTGCTCCCAGCCCAAACCCCGGCCTTTCCCCAGTATCCGGTCATCGCGGACCCCGGCCTTATCTTAGGCTATCCCCAACAAAACTGGCGGGACCCCCGGTACGAGCTCTTTCAATGGGAAGATTTTCCGTCGATTCTCATTTTTGACACTGCGGACTATCAGGTTCAGGACGCCCTGTTTAAGCGCCTGGCCTTTTTCACAGAGAAAGCTGGGTTTCGTGGCCGTCTTGCCTCGGATGCGGAGATCGCGGACTTGCATGGCTGGAACGCCCATGATTACCGGGCCCAAGATCTCGCGGCCTTTTTTGAAGCCGCCCGCGGCACGACCTTTCCCCTATCGCCGGAGGAGCGGGAACTGGAAGGGATCCTTGCCGCCGCAGGTATTATCGTTCGCCATGAAACCGGCGTATGGGCCCCGGGGGAGGGGGCGATTATTTCCATTTCCCGGGAATCCGCCGAGTATCTGCGCTCCCGGTTTATGGTGCACGAAGGGTTTCACGGGCTTTTCTTTATAGACGAGGAGTTTCGGGATTTCAGCACTCGGCGTTTTGCCCAGCTGGACCGGGGGGCGAAGGGGTTTCTCCTTTCGTTTTTTGATTATCAGCATTACGACATTAAGGATTCCTATTTGATGATCAACGAGTTTATGGCCCATGTGCTACAGCAGCCAGTATCCCATGCGGCGTCTTATTTTGGGGAGTACCTGGCCCGGCAAATTGATGCGTCTTCTTGGCGCAGGACTGTGCTGCCCCCCATGGACGAAGAGACCCAATCCTGGCCGGACCTTGCCGGGGCTTTTAACACCGAAGCCACAACCTTTTCCGCCTATGTGAACCAGCGCTGGGGTTTTGCCGCCGGCAAAATCCACCGCATTCAAGTCCGCTAGACATTCCATGACCATCTGCCGTGGAGGTTGTATTGGTACGGATCGTCCGGACAGGAGCGAGGGGCGACCCGTTCCCTGAGGGCATTATCGGGATAGACAGACACGCCTTTTACCAAAAGCCCCTTTCACGCTACATCGATGTCCCCGGCATTAGCCAGGGTGATCTCTTCCTTGAAAATCCGGTTAAAGAAAAGCGCGGCCCTGGCTATCCAGAGCCGCTTCACCGCTAGTAGTTGGTAACCGTAAACCACGCGCCATAAGAACTGGAGGTGTATGAAGAATTTTGTTGATACCCGACATCAATAAAATGATTGCCCGGACTCGAAACCGGTATGGTTATGGATACCGTCTGGTTACCATATATGCGGCTGCCGCTATAATAACCGCTTGAAGACGTGGCGTCGGCGTTATCCAGCGTACTGATAAAGGCATAATCATAAAGATAATAAGAAGAATAAGAAGACACCCTAAGCTGTATGGTGATGGATGCATTGCCTCCACCGCTGGTAAAGCGGATCCGCGCTTTGGTCATGTCGCCGGTGGATATTGCCGGGGATTGGCGGCTC
>JAITJK010000124.1 GCA_031278935.1 Spirochaetaceae bacterium
GAACATATTCCCCCCCCCTTCCCGTACTTTGCCGATTAACGCAGTAGCAAGCTGCATATAAGGGGCAAGATGGGTTCCATTCAGCCGCAGCATCTCCTCGGTAGTCATGATAAGGGCTCCTTAACCGGCGTAGTCTGGGATATATCCTTACAAAGGTCCCGTATATAAGCGGTAAGTTTTTCGGTCCGTTGCACCGCCTGTGCGAGTTTCGCCTGTTCCCCCTGCACCAGCTCAGGAGGGGCGTTCTTTAAAAAGTGTTCATTGGCCAGTTTCTCCCGCAGGAGGGCGATAAAGGCCTGGTCTTTGGCAATGTTTTTGGTAAAGCTTTGCTGTAAGAGCCCAAGATCCACCACTCCGGCAAGGGGCACAAAGGCTTCAAAGGCGGAACCCACAAGGCCCACAGCCCCTACGGGTCGTGTACTGGCGGCTTCGACTGCTTCAAAGGTAATGTCCCCTAAACCGGCCAAGAGTCGCAGCAAGGACTCCTGTTCTTTAAGGAAGAGCCCGGAAGGATTAGCTGCATTGAGGCGGATTAAACAGGAGAGTTGCTTTTCTGCGGGGATCGTACATTCGCTTCGCAGGGTCCGGACCATCCGAACCAGTTCTTGCAGCAGGGCAAAGCATTGTTCCACCTCCCCGTCGTTCCGTTCTTCTGTATATGCTGGATAAGGACTGCACATAAGCAAGGCCTGCGTATGTCCCGGGATATGCTCGTAAATGGCTTCGGTAATAAAGGGCAACAGGGGATGCACCAGGGCCAAGGATTCGGCCAGCATCTTGAGGAGTACCGTTGTGGCCCGATCCTTTTCTCCCTCATCCCCGGTACGCAGGGATAATTTCGTGGCCTCCACATACCAATCGCAGAAGTCATTCCAGAAATAATCATAGGCCGTAGTGGCCGCGTCATTGAAACGATAGGAGCGCAAGGCGTCGGTCATGGCTTTGGCCGCCCGGTTAAGGCGGGCATAGATCCACCGGTCCACGGGCTTAAGCAGAGGGGCCTCAACGAGGCTCCGGTTTTCCAGGTTCATAAGGATATAGCGGCTGGCATTCCATATCTTGTTGGCAAATTTAGAGCCTAATTTAAAGGATTCTTTATCCACCAACAGATCTTGGCCTTGGGCGCATAAAAAAGCTAAGGTGAATTTCAGGGCGTCCGCACCGAATCGGTCCACCAATTCCAAGGGGTCCAGACCGTTTCCCAGGCTCTTACTCATCTTCCGGCCCTGTTTGTCCCGTAAAAGGCCGTGGATATAGATGTCCCGGAAGGGAACTCTCCCGGTAAACTCGATCCCCGCCATGATCATCCGAGAGACCCAGAAAAAAATAATGTCATAGGCGGTTACCAGGGCAGAAGTAGGGTAAAAGCGCATAAAATCCGCCGTTTCCTCGGGCCATCCCAGGGTGCTGAAGGGCCAAAGCCAACTTGAAAACCAGGTATCTAACACATCCGGGTCTTGGGCGAGGTTCTGCTCCCCGCAAGACGGACAGGCGGATGGGTCCTGCCGGGCCACGATAGTTTTCCCACAGGACGGGCAATACCACGCGGGAATCCGGTGGCCCCACCACAGCTGCCGGCTGACACACCAGTCCCGGATGTTTTCCAGCCAGTGCCGGTAGGTGTTTTCCCATTTTCGCGGGTAAAAGACAATTTCCCCCTGCCGCCAAGCGGAAAGGGCCTTTTCCGCCAAGGGCCGCATCCGTACAAACCATTGTTCTGAAAGAAAAGGTTCGATCACCGTATGGCAGCGGTAACAATGGCCCACCGCATGGGTGATGGCTTCTTCCCGGACCAAAAAGCCCCCGGTCTTGAGGTCCCGCACCACCGCTTCCCGGGCCGCCCGCAAAGAAAGACTCCGGTATGCAGGAGGAACCTGATCGTTCAACGTCCCATCGGGGTTAAGGATGGATATGACCGAGAGCTCATGGCGTTTCGCCACTTCCCAGTCGTGGGGATCATGGGCTGGGGTAATTTTGAGCGCCCCCGTACCAAAGGCTCGGTCCACGTAAGCGTCGGCTACCACGGGGATGCACCGGTCTGTCAAGGGGAGGCGCAAAGGTTTACCTATGATCCCCTGGTACCGGGGATCTTCCGGGTGAACCGCCACTGCCATATCGCCGTGCATGGTTTCAGGCCGAGTGGTAGCCACTTCTATAAAGCCAAGACTCCCGTCCGCGTAGGGATAACGGATATGATAGAGGGTTCCAGCCTGGTCCTCATGCTCCACCTCATCGTCCGACAGGGCCGTACCGCAGGAGGTACACCAATTCACCAGGTAATTGCCCTTGTACAAGAGGTTGCGTTCATAAAGGGACACAAACACTTCCCGTACCGCTTGAGAAAGGCCCGCATCCAGGGTAAACCGCTCCCGGGACCAGTCCACACTGGCCCCCATCCGGGCGATCTGCCGGGAAATAATCTGGTGATGCGAGGCCTTGACTTCCCAGGTTTTCTCAAGAAACGCCTCCCGGCCCAGATCGTGGCGGCTCTTTCCCTGGGCTTTGAGCTGTTTCTCCACCACGTTTTGGGTGGCAATCCCCGCGTGATCCGTACCGGGGACCCAGAGTACCGGAGAACCTTGCATTCGATGAAACCGGATGAGTATATCCTGTAGGCTGATATTAAGGGCGTGCCCCAGATGCAACACCCCGGTAACATTCGGGGGAGGAATAACCACCCCGTAGGGTAACGTTTCCCGGTCAGCTGCGGGCGTAAAGGCCCCGGCTTCTTGCCACTTGGTATACATCCGGTCTTCAAAAGACCGGGGATTAAAGGATTTTTCCAGTTCAATCTTGTGCAGTTTACGCTCTTTCATGTCATTGCCTTCATGGTAATCGCCCACATCCGCGTTGGTTCCCAGGACGATGGCGCATCGTATAGTTCATCATACCGGATTACCGTATACTGTGCAACAAGGCAAAAAGGGATATGCCCACCCTCCCCCCTTGAAGCTTTCCTCTCATGAGTTCCGTGGAGAAGAAAAAAAGCCACGAATTATCTGGATGAACGCTCATGGGTATACCTAAGGTCATTGCCGGCACAATGACACAGGGCCATGTCAAGACTCTCCAGGCAGTACGTTAAGAATCCGTTCATCGAACTCACCAGGTATCTTCTCTATTGTGTGGCGGCCTTGGGTTTTTCCCATTTCCCCAGGGGGATTCGGACGCCCAGAGAGAAGCGGGGTAGCTCAAGATACCCCGCTCTCCCCAGGTGTACCTGCACGAGATTATCCCTATCCCCGGAGACAAATCCATCTTTCGGGGAGAAGCCGAGCCCCAGGACGGCGTATACCGTGAATCCTCTGGGGATTTCCCAATCATAGCCCAGGCTCAAAAGAGCGCTTCCTAAACCCCAGCTAAAAAACTCTTCAGCGTCTCCCAGCCGCCCTAGCGCCGCCGCAGCAATGACTACGGAAGACTCAGCGCTGGGGCCCAGGGGGAAGCGGTACGCCACTTCCAGTCCTGGGAGCCATAGGCAGGAGATGGGCATATCCGGAGAATCCTCAAAACTGAGATACCCTAGGCCCAGAATCTGTTGCTGAATCCCTAGCCGGAAACGCCAGCCCTGGGGACGGGGCGAGAAGGCGAGCCACAGCTCCGGAGAGCGCCCCTGCACGAGTCCGACGTCCAGAGTGAAGGGATAAAAGCGCCGCTGATCGAGTTCTAGCACCGCGTGTTCCGCCGTGGCAAGGAACACACCGCTTAGGGGGCGGTAGCGCGTATGCAGGGCTTTCCAGTTAAAAGTACCGGGCATGGGGACCGGGAGGAACAAGGAACCGGAATCGGGAATCTCCTGGGGGGCAAGGCTAAACCCGGACACCACGGTCCCTTTTTGGCCGCGAATTTCCACCAAGGGCTTTAAGACCCGCAGGGCAAAGGTATCTAGTTCCCCGGCAATGGGCAGCCAGAAATAGGTGAATAGGTCTTCTTGTTGGGGAATGGCCTGGGTAAATTCGCCGTGGATCATGCCCGCTTCGGTAAAGGTTTCCCGAATCTCGTAGGCTATGGACACTTCCGCAGTTTCCAGAGAACCATTGACCTGAATTTCTAAGACCAGGGGCACCCCTATATCACTCCCCAGCTGAACCGGGTCCATATCCGGACCGAATCGTAGGGCCTGGCTGATATGGGGCAGGTCGTCCAAGGTCGCTTCCAAGGAAAGATACCAGACCTCCTGGGTCCCGATGGCCCCCACCGTGTCTCCCCAGAGGTAGGGCCCCGCAGATTGGGCGATAAAATAGAAGTTCTCATCAAAGGTGATGCGGTATAACACCTGCACCCCATTGGGTAAGGTCCCGGTTTTGGAACCTTGCTGAGCCCCAAGGGGGGCCACGGAAAGCAAAGCCCCAAGCAGGACGAAAACTCCTCGAACAAAGGAGACGGATACGCAGCACCTTACCATTTGAGAAGGATCCCCACTAAGCCATAAGAGCGAAACCCCGATGTGTCCGCTTCAAAGCTGTCCCGCTGGTAGCCCAAAAGCTCCGGGAGCCGAAATTCCGCTTTCAAAGCCCAATGAGGGAAGTGGTATTCCGCTCCTACCCACAGAGGATCCGCCAGGGTGATGAGGGACCCAGAGGCGGTAAGGAGGGACAACCCAGTCCCGGCATAGAAACGAAGGCCCCCGTCCGGCCGGGGCTGCACATACACCCCGGCACCCACACGGTATTCCTGATGCAGGGCCTTCTCCCCGTCGGACAACTGGCTGGTATCGTTATATATGCCCCATTCGGCCTTGAGAAACAGCCGGTCCGGGAGGAGATGAAACCGATATTCCACGTCCAGGCAGGCAAAAATATCCCCTCGGAATTCGTAGCCCATGGCTATACTGTGGCGCGTCTTGCGTTGCAGGAGGGGGAGCCGCACCGTTTCCGGGGTAACCCCCTGGGGCAGCGTCAACGAACGGGGCCAGTACCGGTCCTTTACTAGGACGCCATATAGGGGCAGACCCTCGGTAAAGGGGTTAAAGGCCGAAGTGAATTCCCCCTCCGCCAGGATGCCGCCTTCAAGAAAATGGTCCAAGGAACCGAAAAGGACTCGCACCCCTTCTTGGACGCCGGTAAAGCGCTGCCCTTGGGTAACCGCCAAGCGGCCGTCAAAGTCCCGGCTGGACAGGGAATTATGCCAGTTTTGCGCGACCCCTTGTGCGGAACGGTCGATCACGGGACTGGAAAACCCGCCGGATCCGAGGGGGATAAAAAAGTAATCATAGCTTCGGAACCGGTGCTCTTCCTCATCATAGACGGCGAAATGCCAGGAAAACCGGTAGCCCTTCAGGGTTGTCATAACGATAACGCCCCAGCGCACGCCTTCGGCCCTGCAGTGGGTGGCAATGGTTTCCAAAGTCAGCGCGGAGGAGACACTAAAGGTCTTGCGGTTTGCTATAGCAAAACCAGAGAGGGCTTTTTCCAGGGCCTCCTGGGCATAGGCCGTATAGTCTTGTTCCAGCTCTAGCGCCCCCTCGGTCGCGGAATGACTCACTAAGAAAACTCCCGCGGAACTATCCAGGGCCGGGGGCCGGGACGCCTCGGCCCAAGCGAAAAAGCCGCCCATTGCGAAACTTCCCCAAAGGGAAAGGCCGAGAAACAACACCTTATGGGTATGCATACTTATTTCTCCCGCAGGGACACCCTCTTACAGCCGGACCCCGCCCCGAAGGCCCACCCCGAACATAAAGGGATAACCCCCTCGGATATAGGGCTCCACATAGTAATCTTTGTACTTGAAAGCATAGCGAAAGCCCAAGGATATGCCCCCAAGAAAGGTCGGGGTAAACTCAAAGTGGTCTGAGGCTATCCTTAAACCCATATCTTCTTGGAGAAAGAGCCCTCCACCGGGGATTCCCAGATCAAGAAAATACCAACGCCCAAACACCTCAGACTCCATACTGGTAAAGTCGCCGAAATCACTGCTAATGGTGAGCATAAACCCCAGGCCGAAATAGGTAAAAAGCTGTTTGTCATAGCTTATGGAATGACCGAAGATCAATCGGTCTTTCATATTGCAATTGCCCTCCACCCCAAGACCTAAATTCGATTGTTTTTTCGGTTCCCGCTCGCTCTGGGCCCGCCCCTCCCCGAGAGCCAAGGCGCACAAGAACCCCAGTGCCGCTGTCCGGCGTATCCATTGGCTTCTTTTTCCGATGCACATAGCAGCCTCCCGTCCACGCTTCCCGTACCCCTCCATAGTCTATTCCTTATATATTCAGGATATATCCTATGAAGATCAAGTAGGTAGGACTGGTTTACCGGGGCTAACGCATGGCGGTCCGGCGTTCCCGGACCGTCTGTAAACACTGCTGGAGCACGCACCCCTCGTCCCTGGCGATATAGCCTTTGAGCGTATCCAGGCTTCGTTCAAACTGTTCGATCCGGCCAAGTAACTCCTCCCGATTTTCCAGAAACAGTTCCGTCCACATAGGAGCGTTGATCATGGCAATCCGGGTTAGGTCTTCAAAACTCCCCCCGCCAAAACGGGTAATCTCCGGATCCACTTCGCAGTCAATGAGGGCCGCAGCGATAACATGGCAAAGTTGGGAGGTAAAGGCGATTTTCCTATCGTGTTCCTTTGGGCTCGTCTCGGTAATGCGGCCAAAGCCCATACGGTAGATGAGCGTTTTGAGTAGGGCCAGGTTTTCCGGCTTATTCCGGGCAAGGGGGGTGAGGATGTAATTCTTCCCCTGAAAGGAACAGCGCCGGGCGTGAATAAAACCTCCCAGCTCGCTTCCCGCCATGGGATGACCGGGGATGAAGTCCAGGTCCGGACGGAGACTCCGCTCCATGGCCGCTGCAATGCTTCCTTTAATACCCGCAATGTCCGTGATGAGGGTCCCCCTACGGAACGAGGCCATCTGGTTTTCCATAAACCGCAGCAAGGTGGTCGGGTTCAGGCAGAGAAATACCAAGTCGCACTGGGAGAGCATAGCCTCTGGGGCATCAAAGCCCCGGTCAATGGCGCCCTCGGCCAGGGCCAGGGCCAGGGTATCCGGGTAGTGGTCGTAGGCCAGGATACGGCCCTCCTCGCGGATGATCCCCTGGGAGCGCAAGGCTAGGGCAATGGCCCCTCCCATAAGGCCTAGTCCCGCGAATCCCACGGTATAGGTTTCCAGGGCTTTCATGTCAGGCCTTTCCGTTGGTGCAAAAAAGGGTTCGACCTTCCACTGCGGCGTAGCGCTCTAAGGTTTGCATGAGCGCGGCAAAGGTATCCGGGGTGATGGACTGTTCCCCGTCGCATAGGGCTTCTTCGGGTTTGGCGTGCACTTCCAGGATGAGGCCGTCGGCTCCCGCAGCAATGGCGGCCTTGGCCATGGCAGGAACCATCCAGCTGAGGCCCGTGGCGTGGCTGGGGTCCACAATCACCGGGAGATGGCTGTGTTTTTTCAAGATGGGTACCGCTGAAAGGTCCAGGGTATTGCGGGTATAAGACTCGAAGGTGCGGATACCCCGCTCGCACAGGATGACCCGGTCGTTGCCACCGGCCATGATATATTCTGCGGCCATAAGTAGTTCCCGTATGGTGGCGGCATACCCTCGTTTGAGGAGGATGGGTTTCCGGCAGGAGCCCAGCTCTTTAAGGAGGGTAAAATTCTGCATATTCC
>JAITJK010000225.1 GCA_031278935.1 Spirochaetaceae bacterium
CTGGTGGGCTCGTCCATGAGAATGATTTCAGGCTGCATGGCTATGCTCCGGGCAATGCATAGCCGCTGTTGCTGCCCCCCGGATAAGCCCATAGCCGAGCGCTTGAGCCGGTCCTTCACTTCGTCCCACAGTGCTGCCTTGACTAAAGACGCCTCCACCAGTTCCGCCAACACCCGGCGGTCCCGTTGGCCCTGCATCCGGGGGCCGTAGGCAATGTTGTCGAAGATGCTCATATTAAAAGGGTTGGGTTTCTGAAAAACCATGCCTACCCGGGTGCGCAGTTCCGTTACGTCCATGGCGCCGTAAATGTCTTCGCCCTCCAGCAAAACCGTGCCCTGGACCGTACAGGCCGGGATGAGATCGTTCATCCGGTTAAATACTCGGAGAAAACTCGACTTCCCGCACCCCGAAGGGCCGATAAGGGCGGCGATCTGTTGAGGTTGCAGGCTGAAGGTGATTTTTTTTAGGGCCTGAACCGTCCCATAGAACAAATCCAGGTCCCGAACCTCCAGTTTTGCCCGCCCGACTGGGTTCTGGGCGCTCGTTTTGTCCCTTTCTGCGTGGTTCATTGCTCCTACTCCTTGGGTTTAAGCCAACGGGATACCCCTTTGGTGGCCGTATTGATGAGTATCACCAGGATGATAAGTACCGTGGCGGTGGCAAAGGCTATGCCAAAATCTTCTGGGTTAATGGCTTCCTTGGTGAGGTAATACAGGTGAATGGTCAAAGTCCGCCCGGAGTCAAAGACCGACCGGGGAATATTCCGGGCAATGCCCACGGTGAGCAGCACCGGCGCGGACTCTCCCACCACTCGCCCAATGGCCAGGATGGTGGACGTAAGGATCCCCGGCATAGCCCCAGGGAGAACCACGTGGCGGATAGTCTGAAACTGAGTGGCTCCCAGGGCCAGGGACGCTTCCCGAAAGGAAACCGGGATGGTCTTTAGGGATTCCTCGGTGGTGCGGATGATCACCGGCAGGATCATGATACTCAAGGTACAGGCCCCCGAAAGGATGGACTGGCCGAATCCCAGAATCCTGCAGAAGAGCAAGAGCCCAAAAAGGCCGTAGATAATCGAAGGAATCCCTGAAAGGGTTTCTATGGCCAGGCGCAGGGCCCGCACCAGGGTGGAATTCCCCGAATACTCGTTCAAAAACAGGGCGCTTATCAAGGCCACAGGCAAGGCCATAGCCAGGGATAGGAGGACCACATACACCGTCGTTACCAGCATGGGAAAAATTCCCCGGGGATTGGAACGGGCTATCAGGGACAGATTGATATGGCCGAACGCGCAGAAGCCGATATACCCGAGGATAAACACCAGGACCCCCAGGACCAGGACGAGGGACCCGGCCATAAGGGCGTAGAGCAGTGCGTCCCTGAGGCTGCGGCTTTTTTTACGGGTATAGCGCATCTATGCCTCCTCATGCCGCCGCAGATACAGGACCGCGCTGTTCAGCAGCAGAATCAGGGCGAAGAGCACCACCCCAATGGAAAAAAGCAGCTCCCGGTGCCGCCCCTGGGCATAACCCATTTCTAGGGCAATGGTGGCGGTCAGCGTCCGCACACTGTCCAGGGGGCTATGAATAAGCTGGGAGGAATTGCCTGCCACCAGGATTACCGCCATAGTTTCCCCGACGGCCCGGGAAATCCCCAGCATAACCCCTGCAATAACCCCGGAACGAGCGTAAGGCAGGGCCACGAACCAGAGGGTCTGCATCTTGCTCGCCCCCAGGGCTAGAGATGCCTCCCAATGCGACCGGGGAACCGCCCGGATGGAGGTCTCGGTAATGGTAATGATTGTAGGAAGGATCATCACTGAAAGCATGATCACCGCAGAAAGCAAACTGTTCCCGGAAGGCGCCCCAAAGAGCCTTTTCACCGACGGGACGATCACCATAAGGCCGAAAAACCCATACACCACCGAGGGAATCCCTGCAAGGACCTCTATCCCGGCCCGGGCAATACCAGCCAGTTTGTGGGGCATAAATTCCCCCAAAAACAGCCCGCACAAGAGCGCCGGGGGCACCCCCACCAGGATCGCCCCCAGGCTTGAGAGGATCGTCCCGAGGATCATGGGCAAAATCCCGTAGACCTTCTCGTAGGTAGGCCGCCAGTGCGGGCCGGTCAAAAAACCGACGAGACGGTAAGGCGCTTCAGGGAGGATGAAGTGCACCTTGGGCCGTAGCCCCGGCAGTCCTGGATAGCTGAGGGTATATACCGCCGCTTCAGGGCTAGAAAGCTCGGCTCCGGCGTAGGCGGTAAACCGGATTAGATCTTTTGGGTCTTTTTCCCCGGCCAAGACTTCCGCTTCCAGTATCCGGTCCCCTTCAGGACCGGCAAAACGTAGGGAGAAGGAGGAAACGGAAGAAGGCAAAGGTATTAAGGAAACATCCGTATATACCGCGCCGTTGACCTCAATCTCCCGGATATTTTCCAGCACCACCCGGATCCCCGGAGCCGTGGGTGCAAGAAAGGGACCTGCACCCTGGACAAAGAGGAAGAGGAGGATCCCCCCCAAGGCGAGGATGGAGAAACCGGAGACCAGGTGTACCACATACTTAAAGAAACGGTCCGTGATCCGGCGGTGCAGCATGAGTACTCCTTACCCCTGAACAGGAATCCAGTTTTGTTTCACCACTTCCTGCCCCGCAGGGGAGAGGATCCACTCAAGAAAGCGCTGGGTTTCCGGATGTATGGAAGCCGCCCTGACCAGGAGGATAAAGGGCCGGGCGATTTTGTAGGCCCCGCTCTTCACCTGGGCGCTTGTGGCCTCGATCCCTTCAATGGCCAGGGGCTTTACGGAACTATCCACTGAACCCAGGGAGATGTACCCGATAGCGTCCACATTCCGGGAAACCTCGGCCTTTACCGCGCCGGTGCCGTCGAACTCAATGGCGCCAGGCACCAGGGTGTCTTTAAGGCCGATGAGCTCCTCGAAGGCCCCACGGGTTCCTGAGCCCGGCTCCCGGGACACCACGGCAATCGTACCCTGTTTGTCCGGGCTAAGCTCGCTCCAGTCCCGGATTTTACCGGAATAGATATCCCGGCACTGGGCGATGGAGAGGCTTGAGAGAGGGTTGGTTGGGTGGAGGATCACGGCGATGCCGTCGATGGCGATGACCACTTCTTTGAGCCCTGCGCCTTTTTCCAGAGGGCTTAGTTCCCGGCTGGACATACCCACT
>JAITJK010000244.1 GCA_031278935.1 Spirochaetaceae bacterium
TTTAATCGGTACAAAACACACGATTTTCATTATTTACACCTCGACGAAATAGCGCAACGCGCGTAAATAATATCACATAATAAACTACTACAGAGAGGGGAGAACCTCCACAGTATGGAAGGCCCCCCTTAAAACCTTTGATCAGCCGTTAATACCCGTTATAGCGGAGCAACGATGTTACGCCCAGGATTTGCGGTTTCGGATTATCCGGACACGCAAAGGCGGCTGATACCGTTCCTTCCGGGTTTGTTTGCGCCCGCCTGAAATTGGGTGTGAATTGATTCCTACCGCACCGTATCGAAGGTCACCCGGGTGATCCTATGGCGGTCGCTGGTTCTCCCCGGGCCGTTCTGGAAAACAATCTCATCAAGAGGCTCATGTCCGATAATGTTCGCGTCAAAACAATACGGGCGGATGCGGCTTTTCGAAAACTTCTCTTCGGGAAACGCATAATACAAGGGAAAAGACACACCTTTAATCTGGCTACTGATTATGTACCCGAACAACGCATGTTCAAAACTGTGCAGCGACGTTTTCCAGCTGTGTACTTTCGGAAATTTCAGCACGGGCTTGTTGGTCCCGCCGTCGAGCATATGCCAAATCTCCCCATACTCCTTGTCCACCATATAGTTCAACCAAAAATTATACGTGTTGTTCAGATACGAAAGGTATGACGGATCATTCAGCGCCAGCAGCGCACAAGCCTGGTCCAGTTCGGCGCATATCCACCATTCTTTATCCTCGTCAACGGAGCCATCGGCGTTAAACCGCCGCCCCCATGATTTGGTGCGTTCTAGGTACGCTTCACTCAATATCTTGTCTATTTTATCACGGGCGAAAGCCACAAAGGCAGGTTCGTCCACAAGCAGCCCAACGCGGTAAATAAGCCACATCGTCTTAATGGAATGTCCGAAATCCGTGTGATCCACCGCCAACTGGAGAGATGAGGAACTACTGCCGACTCCCCAGAAAAACCCGTACCGCTCGCTGTAAAACCGGTTGATCAGGATGTTCACAATCTTGCGCAAATCATTTTTCCACTCGCTTTTGTACGGCTCGGGCAGAGAATACACCGCAAAATGCATATACGCGTATATCTGATCGAGTTGCGCGACTATCTCCACGTCCCCGTCTTTCCGTCTTTTAGGCAGCCACGTCAAAAACCCTTTGTTTTCGTCAAAATACGTGTCGAATATATATTTCTTGACCTGTTCCATCCGGAAAAGCGTGGTTTCATCATGCGTAAGATAATAGTACACCGCAAGCCCCGTTAAGCCGTACGCCATATCCTGGCTTGTACGCTCTTGTTTCCCAGGCTCCCATTTCCCCGTGTCAATTTCCCGTTTGGTAAACATGCCGTTGTTCCGGTCTATGGCTTCTATTAACCCGTCGACTCCTGTACGGCACAGATTTATGTATTCCGCGTCACCCGTCATGTTAAACGCTATACCATAGGCGAAGGTCTGCCGTGAATGCGCCCGTATATAGTTGTATTCAAGGTCTATCAGGCCTTTGGTACCGCTGTCGCCCAGTGCCGCGATGATTTCAGGCGGCAGGTTTTCTTGCTCCGCGCTGGTGATAAGTTCGCCGTTATTGGCCCGGTAGGTGCGAAACAGCCCGTCTTTAAGCGTTTTGGCCGCGTCGGTACCCCAAAACTTCATCAAATCACCGGTAAGGTGCTTGTACCAAACAGAGGGTTCGGTGGAATCTCTTATGAGCTTGTCGATGTCATAGGTAACGGCGTTTCCGTCCGCCGCCCTGCCCGTGACGGACAGTAAGGTTTTTGGCCGTTGTGTCACAACGCCCTCCTAAAAAAAAGTTTTATTTTGAATTGCCCGCCATGTAGCGAACAAGGCTTTACAATACGTGTCCAAATCCTGCGCGGAACGCCCCGTAAAGCGAGTGACACAGACAGCCTTTCACGATCCTGGGGTTTTGCATGGCCCTCGCCGCTACCAGCACTATGTCATAATCGTTCGGGTTGCAGCTGCTATCTCTTTTTTGACAACCATCGTATGAATGTGTTCCTCAGGATTTTCCGCGTCTGTAATATCGCATAATATCCTGCGTTCAGTCTTGATCCACTTCCGCGCCTAATCCACTGAAAAACGCCTCGTATTTTTGCAGCGGGTATGTATAGAAATACTACCCCCACATTACGGCAGGACATGGTGATCCGTAGACATAAGTATGACCACTGGATACATATAGTGAGCCGAAACATCATCAACATGGATACCAGATCATGCAACAATAGCCTAACAAGATCTATCATTGTTAGCTACTCAGGGACGCATCCCTTGTGGCGCACACCACAAGAATACTATCCCCTCTCTATAATCTATAGCACATCCCTATTCGTTTGTCTAGGGCATTTTTAGAAAAACAACCCTTCCCTCGCGTCGCCTCATGAGCCCAGGACCCTGGCCGTATCGTAGATAACCTGGTAGACCCCAGGAATCTGTTCCTCATCAATGCTCGAAAAAGCAACCCGCAGATAGTCCTCCCCAAAAGAAACGGCGCCGACACCGTGGCGGGTCAGCAGTTCCCTCCGCAAAACTTCTGCACTTATCCCGATACAGCGAAAACTCATAAAATACCCCGCGTTGAAAGGCAGAGGGCGCAGGTGCGGGTGGGCAGGATGCTCGGACAGAAATTGTTTCACCCGCCGATACCGCCGCTGTAGTAGGGTAAAATACTGCTCCTTTTCAGAACGAGTCCGCTCGTCCCGCAAGGTCTTGAGCATCAGACATTGGGCCGGAGTATTACTGCAGGAAACCGAAGACCGGATGGCCCCCATGAGCTTTTTCACCAGCCCCTCGTAATGGCCCTCCCGTAAACCCAGAGAGCCGAAGGTAACGAACCCTACCCTGAAGCCCCAGACATAATCCTCTTTAGTTGGGCCGTCGATTTTAACCGCCAGAATCCGCTCATGGGCCCGGGCAAGCCGACTGAATAGGGACTCCTTGATGCAGTCCGCTTCATAGAAAAGTCCGAAATACGCATCATCACAGAGTACCAGCGTATCCGCGCCTTTTTGGGCGACGGCTTGGATACAGGCCAGCAAAGTGTCGGCTTCGGCGTTGGTAGGAGCATATCCCGAGGGGTTATTAGGAAAGTTCAGGATGAGTCGGACCGTCCCCGTTTTTGCGGCCTCTTCCAAAGCATTCTTGAAGGCCTGCATATCCAAGCCCCCGGCGTCGTCAAAAAACGGGACCGCCCGAGGTTCGGCCCCTCGGCGATCTTGAAAGATGAGTTCATAGTTATCCCAGCAGGGACTGCTGAGGAGGATGGAGTCTCCCGCCCCGAGGAACAGATCCGCCATATAGGAGATTCCTGCCGTAAGGCCCGGCACCACCACGGGGAGGGACATCTGTTCCGGCTTAAGGGAGGGATTATGCCGGAGGATCCGGTCTTGCCATACCGTGCGAGCCTCAGGAATCCCCGCAGTAGGGGCATAGACCAGGGCTTCTTCGGCTTTTAGTTGAGGTATCTGCTCCCTAATCACCGAGAGGCTCAAGGGCTTGCCCTGATCATAGGCCATACCAATGGTGGCGTTGGCCGTATAGGCCCCCTGCTTTGCCTCTGCGCTTTGGGCGATGATGCCCTTGGGAAAATAGAGACGCCGCCCTAGTGGAGAAAGCAAACGTCCCGACACGGTATCCGCCAGGAGGGAGTTAAGTTCTTCTACAAGATAATTCATATATGCTCCGTCTTCTACTATTTCTAAGAATGGGGTCCTCTGTCAATGGACTAGGAACCACCTTATATCCGCTTTTCACCGCGGTGGGTTGTAAAGGAGCCGGTAATATCCAAAATAGTGGCCCCATTAAAGCAAAACCGTATCTTCGACCCGTATTATATTCCATGAGACCAGTACGGTTACTCCAAAACGGGGTGTGGTACGAAGTCCGCACTCGCATCAACAACCGAGAACCCTTGTTTCGTCATCATAATGCGGTGTCCATGTTTACCCGGGTCTTCCAGGAGACGAAGAAGCGATTTGTATTCCAGGTTCGGGGATTTCAGCTCGCGGATGACGGACTTCGGTTCTATATCAAGCCAGAGGACGGAATGGTGCTTCCGGCTATCATGAAGTGGCTTAAGCAGGTGTTCGCCCAGCGCTACAACCAGACCTACGGACGGGAGGGGCATATCTGGGGAGACCGATACAGCTCGCGGATACTCGCTGAGGCGCCCCCCTTCCCAGGAGAACCACCTGGGAAGGGGGGCGCGGGAGTGGATTCAAGCATAGGGGTCAGACCCTATGGCGAGAAATCACCGCCCCACCCCCCTCTTCCACCCCTATACTCCTTGCTCCTCGTCCCTGCTCCAGGATAAACGGCGCCCATTCGCCCCGCGTCCCATATCGCCCGCACCCATTCGTTCCCAAAAGAAAACTCCCTGGGTACCTATATGCGCCTATAACGCAACCTCGGCTTTCAAGTTTCTAATATAAGAAACGAGGGCGCTTCGACCGCTAATCATCGGGGTCAGTCAGGGGCTGCGATCCCCAGTGGTCGGAATACACTGGCGGGTTGTATTGGCTGGGGGTTCACGTCTATACTCTGGGGCTATGGCGTATAAAAAAGAATGGTTTAATGAAGAGCGCTTCTGGGAAGCCTATGCGCCCATCATGTTCGATCCCCAGCATTGGGAAGAAGTATCCCTGGTGGCTGATGGAGTAACCCGGCTGGCGCAACTTAACTTGTATGATGAGAAACGACTGCAGAACTCCGGGAGCGGGACTCCGGGGCCCTGGGCGCTGGATATGTGCTGTGGCTTTGGACGGATTACCCTGGAACTCGCCCGGCGGGGCTTCACCGCTACCGGCGTGGATATTACCCAAAGTTACCTGCAAACCGCCCAGGAAGACGCGGCGTATGAACACCTGGATATCGAATTTATCCACGCTGACGTGCGCTCCTTCAGACGTCCTCACTTTTTTGATGTGGTAACCAACCTGTACATTTCCTTCGGGTATTTTGAAAATCCCGATCACGACCGACTGGTGGTGCAAAACGCCTATGAGTCCCTGAAACCCGGGGGAGCTTTTATCGTGGAAACGCTAGGTAAAGAGATCGCCGTACGGGATTTTGTGGACCGGGAATGGTTTACCCGGGCGGGGCTGACCATCCTCACCGAATATACCCCGGTGGATTCCTGGGGGGGCCTCAAAAACCGGTGGATCCTTCTTAATAAGGGTGGGGAATGTCTGGAGCGAACCTTTACCCAACGCCTGTACGCCGCCACGGAGCTGCGGCGTCTGCTCTTGGACGCGGGCTTCGCATCGGTGGAACTCTACGGGGATTGGAACGACGGGGTATATGATAACCGAGCCCAGATTCTCATCGCCGTAGGCCGGAAAGCCCCCTAATGTTACGGCTTTTTTCAACGGTTTCGTTTGGTTTACCCCAAAGACGAGTTAGAAACCCCTTGATTTTTTTTTGTTTCCTTTTATACTTTGGTTTATAAGTAATGAACTATCAATAGGAACGAAAACCTGTTGATTGGGGGTATGTATGAAGATTGCTATTAATGGCTTTGGCCGTATCGGCCGCCTCGTGTTTCAGGCGCTTGTGGGACAAGGACTGCTGGGAAAGGACAAGATCGACGTGGTTGCGGTGGTAGACATTTCTACGGACGCGAAATATTTCGCTTACCAACTCAAATATGATTCCACCCAGGGACAAATGAAGGCCGATATTGGCGTCAAGGGAGACGATATTCTGGTGGTCAATGGGCATGAGATCAAATGTCTCTCCGGCAAAGGCCTCAGCCCGGCCCAGCTCCCTTGGAAGGACCTAGGGGTCGAGTACGTCATCGAATCCACCGGGATTTATACCAACGAAAAAGCCTACGGGCACCTGGAGGGAGGGGCGAAGAAGGTGATCATTTCCGCTCCGGGTAAATCTGCGGATGCCCAGAAGCCTATCAAGACCATCGTCATGGGGGTAAACGAGGGTGAATATGATGCTTCCAAGCATTCCGTGCTTTCCAACGCCAGCTGCACCACCAACTGTCTCGCCCCGGTGGTGCATGTCATCCTGAAAGAAGGCTTTGGTATTGAAACCGGTCTTATGACCACCATCCACGCCTATACCGCTACCCAGAAGACCGTGGACGGGGTCTCGGCAAAAGACTGGCGGGGTGGACGGGCTGCGGCCATCAATATCATCCCCTCCACCACCGGCGCGGCCAAGGCAGTAGGTGAGGTGCTTCCCTCCACCAAGGGTAAACTCACGGGTATGTCCTTCCGGGTGCCCACCCCTACAGGTTCTGTGGTGGACCTCACCTTCCGGGCCGCGAAAGATACCTCCATTCAGGAAATCGACCAGGCCTTGAAAAAAGCGGCGACCTCCTATCTCAAGGGCGTTCTGGCCGCGTGTGATGAAGAGATCGTGTCCACGGACATCATCCATAATGCCCATTCTTCGATTTACGACAGCCTGGCCACCTTGCAGAATAACCTCCCCGGGGAGAAGCGCTTCTTCAAAGTGGTTTCTTGGTATGATAACGAGTGGGGTTATTCCAACCGGGTGGTAGACCTCCTCAAATACATTGACAGCAAAAAATAGGGGACGAACCCTCCCGCACAGAGGGTGTGTTCCCGGTTGGGAGCAGCCCTAAGGCAGAAGACCCAAGGCCCCGCCCTTTTTAAGGCCGGGGCCTTTTTACTTTTTTCTAGTTTCAAGGAGTATAGTATGATTAAAACCGTAAAGAACGTAGACCTCAAGGGAAAACGGGTCATCATGCGGGTGGACTTCAATGTCCCCATGAAGGATGGCGTAGTCCAGGACGATACGCGGATCCGCGCCGCGTTGCCAACTATCCAATACATTCTGGATCAGGGGGTGAAGACCCTGACCTTGATGAGCCACCTGGGGGACCCAATTAAAGACGCCAAGTCCGCCAAGGAGAAGGCGGAAAAAGCGGGCAAGAGCTTTGACGAGAAGACCTACATCCAGGGTAAACACCGCCTTACCCCAGTGGCGGCATATCTGGAAAAGAAACTGGGCAAACCGGTGATCTTTGCCGGGGAAGATTCCTGCTACGGCAAGAAGGCCTTCATCGATGCCCAAAGCCCCGGTTCGGTGATCATGTTGGAGAATACTCGGTTTCATAAGGAAGAAACCTCCAAAGATGCTGCGGCCCGGGATAAACTTGCCCAAGAACTGGCTAGCTATGGGGATATTTTTGTCAACGACGCCTTTGGTACCGCTCACCGCGATCACGCTTCCACCGCCTCGATTGCCAAATTCGTGCCGGTTTCCGTGGCGGGCTTCCTCATGGAAAAAGAAGTGGCCTACTTGGAACCCATTGTTACCAATCCCCAGAAGCCCTTGGCGGCCATCATCGGCGGGGCCAAGGTCTCGTCCAAAATCGCGGTGCTGGAGAGCCTACTTAAGAACGCCTCGGCCCTCATCATCGGTGGAGGTATGGCCTATACGTTCCTCAAGGTCCAGGGCCATAAGGTCGGAAAATCTCTGGTGGAAACGGATCAGCTGGATACGGCCCAGCGGATCCTGGAGGCTGCGAAAAAACAGGGGGTGGATATCCTGCTGCCCTTGGATCACCTGGGGGCCGAAGCCTTTGACGCTGGGGCAAAACCTGTAGCTATCGAGGGCATCGACATTCCCGACAACCTTTTAGGATTGGACGTGGGTCCGAAAACCCTGGCGAAGTACCAAGAAGTCCTGGCAAAAGCCAAAACCATTGTATGGAACGGCCCCGTAGGGGTCTTTGAATTCCCGGCTTTTGCCAAGGGCACTGAGGCCCTGGCCAAGTTCGTCGCCGAAGCTACGGGCAAAGGGGTCATCACCGTGGTAGGGGGTGGCGATTCCGTGGCTGCGGTGAACCAATTCGGCTTGGCCGCCCAGATGAGCCATGTATCCACCGGCGGTGGCGCTTCCCTGGAACTCTTGGAAGGGAAGAAACTCCCGGGCATTGAAGTAACCCGGGGCTAAATAACCAAACAGGAGAAGCCGAGAGACCGGTTTCTCCTCTGTTTTAAGGAGCAACAACGATGAGAAACTACTCTATTGCGGGAAACTGGAAAATGCACAAGACCCGCGCCGAGGCTGCGGCGCTGGCCAAAGAATTGGTGACCCAGCTCAAGGACGGAAAACACCAGTACCTGGTGGCGCCCTCTTTTACGGCCCTGGAAACCGTGGCGACTATCCTGAAGGGGAGCAATATCCTCTTGGGGGCCCAGAACATGGCGGCGGAAGAACAAGGGGCTCATACCGGGGAGGTCTCGGTCCTTCAGCTCAAGGACCTGGGGGTGCATACGGTGATTCTGGGGCACAGCGAGCGCCGGCATACCTACAAAGAAGACGACGGGCTTATCAACAAAAAGGTGCGCTTGGCCTTGCAGCACGGCCTTTCGGTCATCCTTTGTGTGGGAGAACTCTTGTCCGAACGGGAAGCCGGCAAAGCCGAGGCGGTGTGTGAAACCCAGACCGTCCAGGGGCTTACCGGGGTAAGTGCGGCGGACCTTGCGCGAGTAACCATTGCCTACGAGCCGGTTTGGGCTATTGGCACGGGCAAGACCGCCACACCGGAGGATGCGGACGCCATTCACGCCTATATTCGCCAGGTCGTCGCGCGGCTTTACGGCGCTCCGGCGTCCCAGCAGATCCTCATCCAGTACGGCGGTTCGGTAAAGCCCGACAATGCTGCCCAGCTTATGGCTAAGGAGAACATTGACGGCGCCCTGGTAGGCGGTGCGGCCCTCAAAGCCGATACCTTTGTCCCGATTGCCAAGTTTCAGTAAATTTTTTCTCTTTTTCTGAAGGGGCCTCTGGGCCCCTAGTTTTATTTTGCGAACCAGAGTGCTCCCCCGCAATGCCGAAGGCCCTGGAGCGAGGGGTGTCTTCCGTTGACCAACGAACTAAGTTCCGGTATGATTATAGCTGGGATGTTACGGATAAGTAGTATTCTTTGTAAGGTAGTGAGCTATGCGGTGGTACAATAGGATTTTCAAAATGAGCTTCCCGATTCTGAATGGAATTCCTATGAATGGAGCAATGGGGC